>CAJQNW010000174.1 GCA_905479765.1 uncultured Tepidamorphus sp.
TCGTTGACGCCCAGCACGGTCGCCTCGCAGGTCTTCAGATAGGCATCGTCTTGAAACAGCGGTTCTGTCGCCGGCACGTCAGGACTCCGTCTTCTCGATGGGGAGCTCGACATCGATCTCGCGCTCGATCCAGCCCGGCACCGGCAGGTTCTTCGAGCGCAGGAACGCCGGATTGAACAGCTTCGACTGGTAGCGCGTGCCCGGGTCGCACAGGATCGTCACGATCGTATGCCCGGGACCGAGCTCCTTGGCGAGCCGGATCGCGCCGGCAACATTGACGCCGCTCGATCCGCCAAGACACAGGCCCTCGTGCTGGAGCAAGTCGAACACCACCGGGACCGCCTCGCTGTCCTCGATCAGATAGGCCTTGTCGACATGGATGTCCTCGATAACCGGCGTGACGCGACCAAGCCCGATCCCCTCGGTGATCGAGCCGCCCTGCGTTGCCTTGGCTTCGCCGTTTGTGAACAACTCGTACATCGCCGCCCCGCGCGGGTCGGCGCAGCCGATGGTGATGCCGGGGTTCTGTTCGCGGAGGTACGTCGATGTGCCGGCAAGCGTGCCGCCGGTTCCGACCGAGCAGATGAACCCGTCGATCTTGCCGTCGGTCTGCGCCCAGATCTCCGGACCCGTCGACACGTAGTGCGCCTTGCGATTGTCGAGATTGTTCCACTGATCGGCGAAGAGCACGCCGTTCGGCTCGCGTTCGCGCAGTTTGTCCGCCAGACGGCGGGCGACATGCTGATAGTTGTTCGGATTGGAAAAGGGCAGGGCCGGCAATTCGACCAGCGTCGCACCGGCGAGTCGCAGCATGTCCTTCTTTTCCTGGCTCTGGGTCTCGGGGATCACGATGACGGTGCGATAGCCGCGCGCGTCGGCGACCAGCGCCAGACCGATGCCTGTATTGCCCGCGGTGCCCTCGACGACAAGCCCGCCGGGCTTCAGGTCGCCGCGTTGTTCGGCTTCGAGGATCATCTGCCGGGCGGGCCGGTCCTTGACCGATTGTCCGGGGTTGAGAAACTCCGCCTTGCCGAGGATTGTGCAGCCGGTCGCCTCGGAGGCGCGCTTGAGCTTGATGAGTGGCGTATTGCCGATCGCCTCGACGACGCCGTCGCGATAGTCCATGCCCGCCGTTACCTCCGCTGAGTTGTTGGGATCGAACTTAGAGGCGCGGCGTTAGGCGTTCAAGCCGACTGGCGGCCTGTCGCGATCCTGGTCTAGATTTCGCCGTGTTTGCATGGCGGGGCTTGTTCCGGCTATGTGCTGGGCGAACGAACAGAAGAAGGACATTCAATGATGCTTCGAATTGCGCCAGTTTTGCGTCGCGGGGCGATTGTCGGCGCCGTGGCGATGGTTGCCGCCACGGGTTGGGCCGGCGGTGCGTCCGCCCAGGAGCAGAAAGCCGACGATGAGATCGTTCTCGTCGCGGGATCCGTGGATTGCCGCTATCAGCTTCGCCCCAACGAGACCGTAATTTGTTCAACGCCGGTTCTGGCAGCCATGGATCTGCAGATGGTTACGTTGTTCAACGTGCTCAATACGTTGGTCAAGCCTGATGTCGGCGTAGAAATGGCGGCCGGACAGCAGGTGTTTCTGAAGACCCGGGAAGCCTGTGCCAACGATGGCGAGTGTATCGGTCAGGTCACGGCGAGGCGGATTGGAGAGTTGGACGTAATTCTCAAGGACATTGCCTCGCGCGGACCTTATTGATCCGCATGCCGTACTGTCATGGTCGATCCGTGAATTGTGGGTTGGCCGCTGCAATGATCTTTCAAAGCCCGGTCGTGCAAGCCGGGCTTTGCGTTGTGAAGTCCTGCAGTAGAGGAATAGAAAAAAGAATTGGGCGGCGAACGGCCGCCCAAGTTTGGTATGCACCAACGGAGGGAGGTTTCGTTGATGTCTCGCCCCCGCGACCCCTCCGTCGCGGGTGAGGGAGAGTGGCCCCTCATCTCGAGGTTCATAATGTCCGATTCGTCGGCTTATAGCAGGCGCATCGAGCGCGATTAAAGAAGTTCAGTGTAACTGTTGCCGAAGCGACACAATATTGTCACGCAAGGTTAGCACGTTTATTGAAACGCAACTTCAGTAAAACTTCTCAGTTTTCGCGAATGCAATCTTTCGCGCTCCTGCGATTTAAGCTTTTCAAGCGCTTTCAAGCCGATTTCCAGGTGTTGCCCGACCCGCTGGCGATAAAACTCGCCAGCCATGCCGGCAAGCTTGATTTCACCGTGCAGGGGCTTGTCGGAGATGCAGAGCAGGGTGCCATAGGGCACCCGGAAGCGGAATCCGTTGGCCGTAATCGCCGCTGATTCCATATCGAGCGCGATCGCCCGCGATTGCGACAGGCGCCGCAGGATCGCTCCGTGGTCCGAAAGCTCCCAGTTGCGGTTGTCGACGCTGGCGACAGTTCCGGTCCGCATCACCTTTTTCAACTCGTAGCCCGACAGGCCCGTCACTTCGCCGACCGCCTGCTCGATTGCTACCTGTACTTCGGCCAGGGCGGGGATCGGCACCCACAAAGGCAGTTCCTCATCAAGCACGTGGTCCTCGCGCACGTAGCCGTGTGCCAACACGTAATCGCCGAGTTTCTGGGTATTCCGCAGGCCCGCGCAATGGCCAAGCATCAGCCACGCATGCGGCCTCAGCACGGCGACATGATCCGTGATCGTGCGGGCGTTTGACGGGCCAACACCGATGTTGATCATGGTGACGCCGCGGTCATCCGGCTCGACCAGATGGTAAGCGGGCATCTGCGGCAGGCGCGCAGGAGGCTGGCCGGTTGGGGTGCCACCGGTTCGTGTATTCGGCGTCACCATGTTGCCTGGCTCGACGAAAGCCGTGGCGCTCGGATCGCCGTCCGCCATCCGCTGGCGCCCGATCCGTGAGAAATCGTCGACGTAGAACTGGTAGTTCGTGAAGATCACGAAGTTCTGGAAGTGTTCCGGGGCCGTGCCCGTGTAGTGCGACAGGCGGTGCAGCGAATAGTCGATGCGCGCGGCCCGGAACATCGACAGCGGCGCTGGCTGGCCCGGCATCGGATACATGGTTCCGTTGACGATCGCGTCGTCCATCGCGGCGAGGTCCGGCGTATCGAACAGATCGCGCAGCGGCGGCCCGTCGTATTGCTCGCGCTGTGTGGCCTGCGTTTCGATGTTTATGTCGCGCCGATAGGCGAAATGGATCGGGATTGGCTCGTCGGATTCGCCAATCTCGACCGGTACGCCGTGATTTTCGATCAGCAACTCGATCTGCTCGGTCAGATACCGCCGGTAGAGATCTGGCCGCGTGATCGTTGTTTCGTGGACACCGGGGCCGGAAACGAAACCGTAGGCAAGGCGCGAGTCGATCCGTGCATGAGTGCCTGTCGTAATCCGGACGAACGGATAGGTCGCCCGGACCGGAAGCGCGGGCACGTCACCGCCCAGATAGCATTCGAAGCGGTCGCGCAGAAAACCGGTGTTGCGCTCGTAGATTTCCATCAGTCGGTCGACCGCCGGCGGTGCGCCGGTGAACGCTTCGGTCGCAAGTCGCGGAGGCGACAGGTATTGCGGCGCAATCGTCATGGGCCATGAGGTTTCATTGAGGCCGCGCGGAGTCAAGCGTGGCGTTCCGTGCGCGGGAATCCATCCCCGCCGGAAACACTCCTGAAACGCGGCCGGACCTTGCGCTGAAAAACAGCTGAAACACGGACATGATGAATACCGGTCCAGACGATGCTGTACCGAACTCAAGCGGAAGGACCGAAGGCCATGCGGGCCATGTCTATGCTGAGCGCCTGTGTGCCGACCGGCGGCGGCCACTTGGGCGCCGGTGAAAAGTCGCAGACTGATCCGCGGCTGTTGAGCGCGCTTCGCGGGTTCGACGCCTTCCGCGGCCTGTCACGGCGCGCCTTCGCCGATGTCGCCCGCATGGTCAGGCTGCGTGCCGTAAAGCGCGGCGAGGTACTGTTCAGTCGCGGCGAACCGTCGGGCACGTTGTTCCTTGTCGCGACCGGCCGGTTCTTCGTCTTCCTCGATCCCGCTGCGGATCCGGTCGCCGAAATCGGCGCCGGCGAACCGGTCGGCGATCTCGCCTTCCTCACCGGGCGGCCGCGTACCGCGACGGTGATCGCGGCGCGCGACAGCGAAGTCATGGAGGTCTCCCGCTCCTCCTATCAAACCCTGTTTGAGCGGGTGCCGCTGCTCCAGCAAGGTTTGTTGACGCGGCTTGCCGAGCGGATGCAGGCGATGGCGCCTACCGCCCAGCCGCTTGCCCGGTCCCCGGCGCGTACCATCGCCCTGTGCCCGACGGGATCGGCGCCGATCCCCGACGGGCTTGTTCAAGGGCTCGCCGCCGCGCTGTCGCGTCACGGCCGCACCGGGATCGTCGAAGCAGACCCGCTTGCGCATGATGGCGAGGCGCCGGAGGATCTGCTCGGTTCGCTGGAGCGTGATTGCCGGTTCGTCCTGTGCCCCCTGGCCCCGCAGAACCCCGACGGGGAGGGGAATGCCGGCCGGCTGTTGCGGCATTGCGATTCCGTCATCCTCGTCGGGCGTCTGGCCGACGACCCGCGATCCGGGTGCGATCGGCTCGAGCGTGCCTGTACCGAACTGTTCCTGAAGCGCAACCGCACTTTGCTTCTGTGGCGTGAGACGGTGCACGCCCCCATCACCGGGACGCCGGCCTGGCTCGAGGCGCACTGCGTCGAACTTCATCACCACGTCGCCCTCGACACCGCGGGCGATATCGAGCGGATTGCCCGGTTCGCCGCCGGCCGCGCGCTCGGCGCGGTCTTTGGCGGCGGCGGCGCGCTCGGCTGCGGACACCTCGGTCTCGTCCGTGCGTTTCGCGATGCTGGCGTCGAGTTCGACCTGTTCGGCGGCACCAGTGCCGGCGCGGCAATGGCAATGGCGCTGGCCACGGGCCATTCGCCGGAAGATGCCATGGACAAAATCGAGGAAATCTTCGTTCAAAAGCGCGCCATGCGTCGCTTCACGGTGCCGGTCTTCAGTCTGCTCGATCACACGGTTTTCGACCGCGAACTGGACGCCGCTTACGCCGGTTGCGAGATCGCCGATTTGCCGATCAATGCCTACGCCGTTTCCACCAATCTGACCCGCTCGAGCCTGCACGTGCATCGTTCAGGACCGGTCTGGCAGGCAGTGCGCAGTTCGGGTGCCATTCCCGGTGCATTGCCGCCGTTCGTAACGGACAACGGTGAGTTGCTCGTTGATGGCGCATTAGTCGACAACCTGCCTGTCTCGGTGATGCGTGGCCTGAAGATCGGCCCCAACGTACTGGCCGGGTTCTTCGAGGATGAATCTCAGCACCGCGCGGTGAGCTACGAGTCCGTGCCCGGACGAGAGCGATTGATCGCCGACATCGTCCTGCGCCGGAAGCGGATGTTTCCGGGCCTGCTTGACGTGCTGTCGCGGGCGATGCTGGTGACCAGCCGGCGCAGCCTGCGCGAGACCGAATTCGGCTCCGACCTGCTCGTGCACCTGCCGGCGCGTGAGCGGATGGGCCTGCTGGAATGGCGGTCCGGGCGGGCGCAGGAGGAGTTGTGCTACCGCTACGTGACGGACCTCATCGAGGATGCCGGCGGCCCCGACGCACTGATCGCGCAAGGTGCTGGGCCTCACTGAAATCAGCATGCCCTGCCTTCGCTGCATCCGGGTCAGGACATGACGCCGAACTGACGAAAAATCCACGACAGCTGGTAAAGTAGCGCCGCGACCGCGAAGAGCGCGTGGAATCGCTGATCGGTCGTGACCATCGCGACAACGCAAACGCCGACGAAGACGGCTGTCCGGATCGGATACTCGATCCCAAAGGATTGTACGTGTTCCACGCCTTTCAGGTAGGCGTCGACCACGTCGACCAAAAAAATTATCCCCAGCAGACCGAAAAACCACTTCCTCCGCGACATCAGATATTCGCGGTAGCCCGAATACTCATCCATATCGTCGGGGAAGAGCAGGGTGCAGGTCATGAAGAACAGGCCGGCGTACGAAATGACGAAGATGTACATTTCGAACGTCCAGACGCGCAACGTTATGAGCTGGAACTCGAACCACCAGAAATGGACAACGGAGATCAGCAGAAAGAAGACCCACGCCAGATGGATCGGATAGACCTGATTGCGCAGGGGATGCTGGATGAACCGGGCAAGGCCTGTCAGCAGGCGCGAGATACTGAGCCCGAGCACGATGCCGACGACGATCCTGACGTGGACGTAGATATCCGGGTTGGCGTGTGTGGTTGGGTCCATGGTGCAGTCAGCTATCGGCTTTCCGTTTCCTTCACGTCAACACCGGACTAATTCTTCGCACGCGGTTCGGAGGGGCCAAGAGACGTTGTGCCGCGCCGGAAGAACGCTCTATTCTGATCGCAAAGCGGCCGGAAGTCCGCAATCGCCGCACACCCGGAGCCTGCACCCATGCATTTCGACGAAATTCCCGTCATCGACGTGTCCTCCACCCTGGCGCCCGACGCCGCGGCCCGGAAGGCAACGGCCAGTCAGATCCGCGACGCCTGCATGTCGGCCGGGTTCTTCCTGGCCAGGGGTCACGGCGTGGCCGACGATCTGATCGCCGGCCAGTTCGACTGGACCCGCCGCTTCTTCGAATTGCCCGCGGACATAAAGCAGCGCTACGCGGTCGGCACCTTGCCGGGACATCGCGGCTGGGAACCGCTCGGCGCGCAGGTGCTCGACGCTGACGCGCTGCCCGACCTCAAGGAAAGCTTCTATACCGGCATCAATTACCCCGCCGACCATCCCAATGTGGTCGCCGGGCTCGCCGGCTACAGCCCGGGCGTTCAGGTTGAAGAGATTCCCGGTTTTGCCCCCCAGATGGACGCCTATGTCACGGCGATGCGCGACCTCGGCATGCGGATCGTCCGCCTGATCGCGCTGTCGCTCGAACTCGACGAGGACTATTTCGACGAGATGTTCGTCGAGCCGATGGGCACGCTGCGCCTGTTGCGCTATCCGCCGCAGCCCGAGGGCGCGCCGGCCAACCAGTACGGCGCCGGCGCCCACACCGACTGGGAGGTCGTGACCTTGCTGGCGCAGGACGAGTCCGGCGGCCTCGAGGTACGCAATCCGAAAGGCGACTGGATCCCGGCGCAGCCGATCCCCGGCACCTTCGTCGTCAATCTCGGCGACATGATTCCGCGCTGGACCAACGGCTATTACCGCTCGAACCTGCACCGGGTGATCAACCGGCATGGCAGCGAGCGCGTGCGCTATTCGGTGCCGTTCTTCTTCGGGCCGAACTACAACGCGCGCATCGAATGCGTGCCGACGCTCGCCGGCAAGCCGCCGCTCGGCGAATTCACGCCGTGTACCGTTGGCGAGCACGTCGCCGAGATGTACGCGCGCACCCAGGCCGGATAGCGGCCGAACCGGGAGCAGGGCGATGGCCTTCATCCGCGACGTGAACCTGTTTGCCGCCGATCCCGTGCGGTTGGCGGCTTTCTATTCCGATGTCTTCGGCTTCCCGGAGATCGAGGCGGTCCGCTCGGACATCTTCCGGTGCCTCGATGCCGGTCCCGTCCGGCTCGGCTTCAACGGACAACAGGCCTATGCGCTGCTCGACCTGTCGGGCCGGGAACGCTCGGACAACAGCGTTGGCTGCTATGTGACCGCCGAGGTCGAGGACGATGCCGGCGTCGACCGGCTGGCAGCACGCGCGGTCGAACTCGGCGCGACGTTGATCAAGGCGGCGAGCGAGACCTACTACGGCGCCTGGCAGTGCGTTCTGTCGGACCCGGAGGACAACGTCTTCCGCATCCAGCACCAGCGCGGCTAGGGCGCGATCCCGCCTCTTCCTATGTTTTCGGGCGCGGCGGAAACGTGTTCGTGATCTTTTCATCGTCCGCTCATTCCCGCGAAAGCGGGAATCGCCGTCGGCTTGCTCCACTTGTCTCGGCCCTTCCTGTAGCGGGCCCGACGAGGGTGTCGTGGCGGTGCACTGCGGGGAGATGGCCCCGGCCCTCGGCTTCGAGCCTCGGGCGTTCGGCGTTCGAAACGCGGTGCGTTTCGTCTGCGGATGCAGACCACGCCTCACCCCGCTTTCGCGGGAATGAGCGGGGACGGGCAGAACGCACACGCCTGGTTGCCCCGGCGGTCTGCCGCGCGGGGTTTTGTTCCTATTCAGCCGCGACGGGCGTTGCGCGCCGGGCCGCGTATGTAAGAGCCTGTCGTGCGCCCCATTGGAGGTCCAGCCTCAGGCTGGGGGCGCGGGCGCTCGTGAGAACACCGGCTCGGGTAGTCCGATAGGGAGGTGCTCTTGCGAGCGCCCGCCGCGGCGTTTTTTGGATCGCGGACCGCATGCGGCTGATTGCCGTGCCCGCCGTTGCGCCCCGGCCGGTATCCCGTCTCAGGGGCCTTGCCGAAGCCTGACGCGCGGACCTGCAACCAGCCTTGTCGTGCTGGTCTGCCACGGCCCCGCCCTAATACGAGACCCGCGGTCCGGTACCTCCCCGGCCGGGTGCCGACCACCCGGCGGAAGACGCCGCTCCTCTCCCGCGTGGGCCAGCGTCAGGTACCGGTCACGCCCCCCGAACGGGAAAGGATGCGGAAAGGCTCTCACAGGGGTGGAGGAATGTCAAGGAATTTATTCCTATTTGTGCACTTTGCGTCGCATCTCGAATCAAAGGGAGTTCCGCCCTGCGTGACAGGTCGGCGAGTGCGTGGTTGGGCCTTTTAAAAAAGGAGGCCCGCCATGTGCGGGTATGAAGTTTCTAGGAAAGACGGTGAAGCGTTTTGGAGCGAAGATGACGTGGACGCTATTCTGGGCGATCTGGACCGTGCTCTTTACGCAGAGCTTCTCTTAAAAGTTTCGCCACTGGTGGATGTAAGAATTCGAACAGATCGACCATCGCTTCTGGATGTGTTTCACCGAGACTCTTAATTCGGATGTCACGCATTTCTATCGAAACGAGCATTAGCGCCATCATACTGAAGGCAGCCAGGAATCTTTCGCGCCTCCCAAGGTCGACAGCGGGAGGAAGCAAGGCATCAACGCTGCTTGATACCTCTTCATGGTCGAATTTTATTGGTTCGATACGGTGCGAGAATTTATTTCGCACTTCTCGAATCCCGTGAAGGGTCTTTAGCCCGTCGGCGCTGTAAAAACCGAGAGCGTATCCCAGTTCTATTTTTGCGTTGAAGGAGCCGAGTGGTTTATCGGGTTGAAAGAGGGCGTCGTAGCGCTTTCTGCTTAATTCGAGCATGCGATTTTGGAGGCAGACATCGAGGATTTCGTCGAGAATGCCGGCCGCGATAATTGCAGCGCCGCGATCAGTCTGTTCATTGATATCGTCAATTGCTGCGCTTAGTTGCTCAGGCGTATGTTGCTTTGTCCTACCCATAGTAACCCCATCGGTGAGTGAAAAAGCGAAGTCGATATAAATTGCGAAACGTCGCGACGAAGCGAATGAGCGCGCCCTACGCACCCCACCGGGGCCGCTGAAAGATGTTCAGTGAAAGGGTAATCCCCTCGCCGGACACAAAGCAAATAATCAATAAATTCAAATATGTTGAGAGGCCGAAGCCAACGACTACTTATGAACGGCTTCTAAGTTGGCTTTTTCCTTCCACTCTCTGTATCGGCTATTCCCATGTGCCGGATAGATTGCGAATTGCACATCTCGCCAAACATTCAGGGCCTCAGCAATGGAATGGGGCCTTCCGGCAGAAGTTATAATTGCGGCCGCTAGTGTCGCGGCGACCGACTGGCGCATTGTTTCGATCGTTAGAGTTGATTGTGACGAAGCATCTGGCGGGATAGAAGACATCGTTCCCTCCCTCTGATTGTGGGAGGAGCAGTGTAACACCAGAACTGACTTTTGTATTTGGTGCGTTACTGCACAAAACCGCGATGCATCTGCTTAAGCGAACGCGGGTAAACCAGATTGCCTATAGGTGAGGCGCTTGCCAGCCGCGTCACGGATCGTATCGTGAGCACGTTCCGTATCCTCGTTACCGAAGGCGGAGCGGCGGCAGATATGTTTATGTCGCCACAGAAGTAATTCGCTGGAGCCCGGCAACTATCACAACCGCTTGCAGTGGTCGCACTTGGGCAGGTTGCCTGTACCCGAAACGCGATTTTGCTTTTCGATATTGTTGCCTTCCGTGCATTTGTCGTTGTCGTGATAAACGCGGGTACCGGGCAGTTTTGAGTGGAATGCGGGGACCTTTGCCATTCTGCTTCTCCAGCGTGAAAGCGCCAAAACGGCGCGCGTGGAAGCAACATTGCTGATTCCCCTTAAAATAGCGAATCAAATTACACGCAATTTATGCGTTAGTTGATGCGTGCTGGGCGTTGCGTCCCTCGTTCCGGCCCTCGGCGACGTCGCCTCGGGCGTTCGCCGCTCGAAACGCGGTGCGTTTCATTTGCGCGCTTGCGCGCAAAGCGCGGCTCACCCCCTTCCCCCCGCACAGGGCTCTGCTATACAAAGCGCCAACACAGTTTCGTCTGATCCGGGGGAGCCACATGGCCACTGAAACCAAAGCCAGCGCCGACATGAAGGCGCATGAAGAAGCCTACGCGGGCTTCGTCCGTCTCACCGTTCTCACCGTCGCCTTCTGCATCGCCATCGTCATCATGCTGGCGATCGGCAACGCCGGCTCGTGGGGCCTGGCCGGCCTCGGCACGTTCCTGGCCATCGTCGGCGCCGTCATCGGCTTCGTCATGAAGGGCTCGCCGATCCCGATCGCCGTGTTCACCCTCGGCGTCCTCGTCCTCAAACTCCTCTTCGGGTGACTAGTCACCGGTGAGTGGCATAGCCACTCGTCCTTGAAGCGTGCGACAACTACGGTTGGCGTTTGTAAGGATACTCGATTGAAGGTTTGACGGGCCCAAAGGCCAGGGGCGAACGCCTTAAGGCGCAAGCGCCTCACGGGGAGGAGACGGGCATGAAGATCGCCGTTCCAGCAGAAACCGAAAAAGACGAGCCGCGCGTCGCAGCCACGCCCGAGACGGTGAAGAAGTTCATCGCGCTCGGCGCCGAGGTGTCGGTGCAGGCCGGCGCGGGGGCCGCCTCGCGCACGCCCGACGCCGAGTACAAGGACGCCGGCGCGACGATTGCCAAGACCGCCGACGCGACGATGAAGGACGCCGACATCGTGCTGCGCGTGCGCCGGCCCTCGGCTGCCGATGCCAAGAAGATGAAAAAGGGCGCGGTCGTCGTCGCCATCATGGACCCCTATGGCAACGAGGCGGCGCTGGGCGAACTGGCCGGCGCGGGTGTCACGGCCTTCGCCATGGAGCTGATGCCGCGGATTACCCGCGCGCAGGTGATGGACGTGCTGTCGAGCCAGGCGAACCTCGCCGGCTACCGCGCGGTGATCGATGCTGCGGCCGAATACGACCGGGCCTTCCCGAT
>CAJQNW010000175.1 GCA_905479765.1 uncultured Tepidamorphus sp.
CGGCTTTCCCACCCACATCGACGAGGAGGCGCTGAAGCCGCTTTCCAAGCTCGACGCGCTGTCGGCGACAACACCGGCGATCGTCGCCACCGACGCGATCCTCACAAAACCGGAAGCGCGCCGGCTGGCGGTCATGGCGCAGGACGGCATGGCCCGCGCCATCCATCCCGTCCACACCCCGCTCGATGGCGATGTGGTCTTCGCGCTGGCGACGGGCAGGAAGCCGATGTCCGATCCCACCCTCGACATGCTGCGCATCGGCGCAGCCGCCGCCCGCTGCCTGTCGCGCGCCATCGCCCGCGCCGTCTTCGAGGCGGGCCGGGACGGACGCGGGCCGGCGAAATGGCCCGCCTACCGGGACCGGTTCCGGAGCTGACCCGATAGCCTGCCCGTCATCTTGAGCTTAGCGCCTAGCGCAGATGCCTGGGCCTGATCCGCCAATCGGGCTTGCCCAGACCGTCGGGCCACTCGGCCGTCTCGCGCATGTTGAAATAGAGCGTCGCCTCGATACGTGGAAAATTGCGGCCCGCTTTCTTGATGCGCTTCAGCCAGCGCTTCTCGTAGGAGCGCGAACCGTCGACGCCGAGTTCGGCCAGAATGACTGGCTTTTCATAACGCGTGACGCGGTCGTATTTCTCGGCCACCGCCTCTTCAAAAGTGCGGTTGCGTCCGTACCATTTCCGGTCCGCCGTCTGTAGGCTGTAGATCGGCAGGCCGATTAGATCGACGTACCCGTCGCCCGGATAGTACCGCTTCAGTTTCTTGTGGCCGAGCGGAGACCAGAGAAATCGCGCCTTCGGCGCGATCGCGCGGCAATGCGTCACGAAGTGGCGAAAGGCCTGGATATAGCCCGCGCTGTCTTTGCGCGCCCACGGGTACCGGCCCGTGACCTCTTCCATCTCGTGGCCCCAGCGAACCAGCGGCTTGCCGCCGATCGCGGCGACCTCGGTGCAGATCAGGGTGATGTGCTCGTCATAGGCACCGTTCGCGACATCGTCGAACAGGGTTTTCCCGCTGCTTTTCTTGGACGAACCCCGCACCCAGGGCTCGACCGTCAGCAGGATCCCGCGGCCTCTCTTGGCGGCGTAACGAACCTTGTCGCGCAGCCAGATCTCATGCCAGTCCGTCCAGTCGATGAACAGATGCTCATAGGACATCCGCTTCTTCCGTTTGAACCGTTTGTCCGGATCATAGATTCCGAGCGGCAGCCGGGATCGGGAGGACTCTGCGGAGGTCGGTTCGGCGGGGCCGGCGGACAAGGCCTGGACGGGATGTGCGGCGAGCCAGCCCAAAGCGAGCACGGCCGGCAAAAGCGATGCCGTCAGCATTCTAAGCAAGTGGCGCCCCCGTGTCGCAAGCATTGGACAGCGGCACGGACGTCAGAATCGACCGTCACCCCGAAACAGCTGTTTTACGTCCCCTCAGCGAACTAAAGGGTCGCACTGATTTACGGCCGATGTTTGAAATTTTTCATAATTCCCGTACGTAAACTGGCATTTCACAATCGAAGGTTGTCAAAACAGGTGCGAAAACGAACCGATTC
Organism: uncultured Tepidamorphus sp.; assembly: GCA_905479765.1. Classification (GTDB taxonomy): domain Bacteria; phylum Pseudomonadota; class Alphaproteobacteria; order Rhizobiales; family Tepidamorphaceae; genus Microbaculum. Next base: position 1,544 of record CAJQNW010000175.1, read on the forward strand.
AACCAGAATTCATCGGGACGACCATGCGCCGAAGGATGCGGCCAGGCCCGTACCGACCTGGCCGGGCGAGGACGATTCGCCGCGTTCGCAGGCATCACGCACGATCGTTCAAGATCGGCGCGTCCGCGTCCCTTAGAAGACCCCCATGCAGTACGACACGAAAATCGCCATCGTCATCCGGGACGATCTGCCCGCCTGGCAGAAACTCAATGCCACCGCCTTCCTGTCGGGAGGCCTCGCCGGGCCGTTTCCCGAGATCGTCGGCGAGCCCTATCGCGACGGATCCGGGATCGACTACGGCCCGATGATCCGCCAGCCGATCATGGTGTTCGCCGGCAACGGCGATGACCTGGCGAAGGTTTTGAACCGGGCGCTCGGGCGCGGCCTGAAGCCTTCTATCTTCACGCTCGATCTGTTCGCCACCATGAACGACGCTGACAACCGCGCCGCGGTCGCATCGGTCGCGACGGACGCCCTCGACCTGGCCGGCCTCGCCATCCACGCCGAACGCAAGGCCGTCGACAAGGTGATCAAGGGACTGAGACTGCACCCTTAGCGAAACAGCGCCGCAGGCTTTCGTCCCCCTCATCCCCGCGAATGCGGAGATCGGCTTTCCGTGCGGTTTGACTCTCCGGAAACCAGAACATAACATGAACATCATATGCCCGCCGGCGCAGACTGGAGACATCCCGATGTTCATCGTGCTGCTGAGATTTTCGCAGAACATGGCGCGCGCGCCGGAGTTCATGCAGGCCCACAACGACTGGATCAGACAGGGTCTGGAAGACGGCGTTTTCCTGGTCGTCGGCAGCCTGCAGCCCAAGCTAGGCGGCGCGGTTCTGGCGCACGGCGCCTCGCTTGCCGACCTTCAGGCGCGCGTCGACGCGGACCCCTTCGTGGCCGAGAAGGTTGTGAGCGCCGAAATCCTCGAAATCACGCCGGCGAAAACCGATCCGCGTCTGGCGTTCCTGCTGACGCCGGCTGCGTGATGCGGCACCAGCTGGCCTGGGCGCCGGATCAAGTCCGGGGCACATAGCTGGAGAATGCACTCAGACTATGCCTTGCGGGAAACCTGTGCCCCGGACTTGATCCGGGGCCCAGCGTCAGGATTCGCCGCAAGCGCGGCTTATTCCTGCGCGATCCACCCACGTCGCAGGAACCAGAGCAGGTCCGCGCAGTGGCAGTCCCGCTCTACTCCGCCGCTTCCAGGAACGGCGCCGGGCCGTTCTGATTTGCCGGCACGGTCCAGCGCGTCATCAGACCCTCATGCCGCAGCTTGGCCTTCTCGATATTGGCCGCCTTCACCGGGCCGTAGCCACGGATCATGTCGGGCACCCTGGCGATTTCGACGGCAAGGCCGAGCTTCTTCGCGTCGAGGCCTGCGGCGAGTGCGGCAAGCGTCGCCTCGAACTCGGCAACAAGCGCCCGCTCCTCGCGCCGTTCAGCCGTGTAGCCGAACGGATCGAAGCGCGTGCCGCGCAGGACCTTGAGCCTGGTCAGCATCCGGAACACCGGGAAGATCCACGGCCCGAAGGTCCGCTTCGCCGGCCGGCCGGTGCGCGGGTCGGTGCGCGATAGTAGCGGCGGGGCGAGCTGCACCGATACCTTGCCGCCGTCGGCAAACTGGCGCTTCAGGGCGGCGGCGAACGCCGGATCGGAATAAAGCCGCGCCACCTCGTATTCGTCCTTGTAGG
>CAJQNW010000176.1 GCA_905479765.1 uncultured Tepidamorphus sp.
CGAAACCCTCGACAAGGTGTTCCTGCCAACCACCAGCCCGAGCCCGGACTATTTCGGGGGCCTGCGGCCCGACGCGCTGCCCCATGCCGATTCGATCGTCGCGCTGTCGGCGTCGACGGGTAAGCCCGACTGGGCCTTCAAGGTCGTCCGGCACAACCTGTGGGACTACGATCTCGCCTCCCAGCCCGTCGTCATCGAAACCGGCGCCGGTGATATCGACGGCCCGGTGATCGCCCAGGCAACGAAACAGGGACTGCTCTACCTGCTCGACGCCCGGACCGGCGAGCCGGTGTTCCCGATGAAGGAGATCGAGGTCCCGTCCTCCGCTGTCCCGGGCGAGACGTCGAGCCCGACCCAGCGCATCCCGACCTTGCCCGAACCGATCGCCCGCACGGAGATTGACCCTGATGACGCCTTCGGCCTGACGGTGGTCGATGCCTGGATGTGCCGAAAGATCATGAAGGGGCTTGAATACAAGGGCTTGTTCACCCCGCCCTCGACGACGGGGACGCTCAACCTGCCGGGCTACGCGGGCGGTGTGAACTGGGGCGGACTGTCGGTCGATCCGAAGCGGCGCATACTGGTGGTCAACAGTCTGAACCTGGCGGCCGAAGTCCGCCTCATCCCGGAAGCCGACTTCAAGGAGACGGCCGTCAGTTCCGCATCCGACTTCCAGAACACCATGATGAGGGGCACGTCCTGGGGCATGCAGCGCCGTATCATCATGTCGGTGTTCGGCGTGCCCTGCTCGCCGCCGCCCTGGGCGGAGATCATGGCGATCGACCTGAAGACCGGCAAGCAGTTGTGGCGCCGCCCGCACGGCCGGGTGAAGATATCCTTCTTCGCAACGCCCGAGGACTGGGGTTCGCCGGGCATGGGCGGCACCATGGTCACCGGCTCCGGCCTCGTCTTCATCGGTGCCTCGATGGACCGGACGTTCCGCGCCTACGACATCGAGACCGGCGACATCGTCTGGCGCCATGACGTGCCCGCATCCGCCATGGCCAGCCCGATGAGCTACATGCACGACGGCAAGCAATACGTCGTCGCGGCTGCCGGCGGCCACGCGGGCTTCGGCGAGTTCGGCGACGCGCTGGTGGCCTTCGCCCTGCCGGATTGATCCCGCGTTTCCGGATCTGGCAGGCCCCTTGGTGGGACAAGGAAAAACCGGCGGGCCCGTAAGGGTCCGCCGGTCGGTGGAAGTGTCAGATAAAGAATTTAGGCTTTGAGGTGAGGCCCCGGCGTCTCGCGCACGCCGGGGCCTCGAGCCCGATTCCTTCGGAGGTCAGGATGAACCAAGATCAGAAGGAGCGGGTAACCTGGAACGCTGCCGAGAAGGCACCATCGTCAGATTCGATATCCGAACCGCAGATCGCGGCAGGACCAACGCAACCACCGGACTGCGCAATACCGTAGTCGGCATTGCCGTACACGATGTCGAAGGCGAACGTCGTGCGCGGAACCGGGGTCCAGGCGAAGTCGAGATAGGCCTGCCAGAACGTGTTGTCGGAGTCCGCCGTGGTGAAGGAGAGCGGACCGGCCGTCGCGGCCGTCAGGGTCTGCGGAAACGACACTTCACCATACGAGCCACCAAGGGTCGTGTTGAAGGTCGGCGTCCAGTTGTGCGTGAACTGAGCCAGCACCGACCAGGTCTGGACGGTGTCGACGATGCAGCCACCCGTCGCCGGAACGGCAACATTGCAAAGGCCCCAGATCACGTTTGCCGAACCAGCCAGGCTGTCCTGGAGGTACTGGTGCGCACCATCAGTGTAGATGGCCTTGAACGCGAAGTAGTCACCCTCGCCGACGGACGGCGTGTTCAGCACCAGGCCGAACAGGGCAGCCCAACCGATCTCGTCATCGGTCTGATTGCCAGCCAGCGGCGCCGGGACACCGGTGGGGGCAACTTCACGGAACCGGTTGTTGGTCAGAGCACCTGACAGCTGGGCGTTACCCCAGTCGCCATCGACGCGGATGTTGGCAACCACGTCCGGAGCCTCGTTGCGGTCGTTGACCACGAAGTTCGGAGGCGGAGGCGTATTGGCCGGGAAACCCGCATAGAGATTGGTCGGCGAGTTGTACTGCTGGTCTTCGATGGCGACCGACAGCGAGAAGCCGTTGCCGAACGACTGCGTGTAACGGATCTGGTTACGGCGAATGAAGTTGTCGCCGAAGATCACGTACGGATCGGTCGTCGTAGCCGAGGAATCCAGGTGCAGGAACGTCGACCAGGTCTTACCAAACGTCCAGTTACCGAACTGAACGAAGGCGTGACGCAGATTGGCCGCACCACCGGTACGCGTGTCGTTGTCGGAAGCCTGCAGCTCGATGAAGGCACGGACGGTGCCGTACTCGGTCGAGGTGCGGGCGTCGAAGTTGACACGGCCCTGGCCGTACATCTGGAACCGGTCGGTCAGCGTGTGTCCGTCCGGAACGATGGTGTGCGGGACATAGAACTCGTCGCCGTACCACTGGTCTTCACCACCGACGACAACAAGCCGTGCGAAACCACCGACCTTGAAGCAGATGTCGGTTCCCGGCAGTTCAATGAAACCGGTGATGTCACACCGGTACACCGGCTCGCGGGGAGCCTTGACGTCCATCATCATGTCCGCGGCCTGGGCCCCGGTCGTCGCGGCGATCAGGCCCGCCGCGGTGCCGAGAAAGAGATTTCTCAGGTTTTTCATTTTGACCCCTTTTGGTCGTCTTGGATTGATCGATAGCCGCCGATCAGGTGTGTTGTGCGGCCACTGATTCAGCACGTTGTGACGATCTCCAACCCGGTTCCTCACTTCGTCCTGCAAACAGGCTGAGGCCTCAGCGGCCCTGCACCCCCAGTCAATCAGCGCGATTTCCGGTCCTGTTCCGGCGACGTTTCCATTACGCGGATGCCGACACATCGTCCGGCCACCGCGCTGGTGACTAATGAGGACATATATTTCGGATTTGAATCCGTTCGCAACGCTCAAATGGTCCGCAGACGGCATTTTGGAGACAGTGTTGTAATCTCGCTACAGCGGATTGCCGCATCAAATCTAACCCAGGATATAGTGTTTCTAATGTAGATATACATTCATTGATCAATTCAAATAAGACCAAGACTTTTCGTGAATCTATTTAATACTAAGGCAGAAGAGCAGACATATAATGCCGACTATTCGCGAACTAATGCGCTAAATATGACCTGAGAAGCAGGACATATACATCCCAAAAAATCAGAAACCGCAGGCAATGCGTTGCAATCGGACTCAAACCCACGGTACAAATAAGACACGATGAGGACTGTTCAAAAACGCCATCGCGGGTAGCCGGGGGGCACCGCCAGACCATGAAAATCGAACCCGCTATCGGGAACAATGTTAAGCGGATGCGCCTCGAAAGAGGGCTTTCTCAGGACGCTCTGGCGCGAGACGTCGGGATTGCGACACGTCATATCGGCAGGATCGAACGCGGCACGATCAGCGCCACGATCGGGTTGCTCGCCCGTATTGCCAAATCGTTGGGATGCGAGATCGGGGACCTTGTCGAGGAAAAAGACGCCCCGATGCCACCGAATCTTCCACGCGGCCGCACCGCCGGCAGGAGAGAACCGGATGATTCGGGTTGCACGGGCAAATGGCGCGACCTGCCCTGTCTCCAGGCCCTGACACGCAGCAATATAGACAAGTCGGATCTCGAGATTCTCCAAAGTATCCTGTTTCAGCAGAAACAGGGAGATATGACCCGGGCCGCCGAACAGATGGTCAGCGATTTGATCGAAAGAGTGGGCGGCATAGACAAGCTCACGGATGCGCAGCGGCGCAATATCGAGTTGGCCCGCGCCTGGGCGGCGGCCAAGGACACCGGTGAAATAGACGAGCACTAGGGGTCCGGCGCTTGGCTCGGGAAATCCAGCCCGGTCCGGTGGCAGACCGCGCATCACGCAGCGTTGATCGTGGCGGACTTATCCGTCGGGTACCTTCCAGATCAACGCAACGGAGGACATTACGGCATGCGCTGGTTGGTTCGTCTTGTCGTCGCCATCGTGGCCCTCGGCGCGATCCTCGCGCTGGTGGGACTCGTCTTTCTGCCACGCCATGTCGCAGTGAGCCGATCGATTGAAATCGCGGCGCCGCCCGCGGTTGTCTGGCCATTCATTTCCGATCTGAGGCGTTTCAACGAATGGTCCGCCTGGGCGGCAATCGATCCCGACGGCACGGCATACATGTTCGAGGGTCCCGATACCGGTGTTGGCCAGACCATGCGGTGGTCGAGCGAACATCCCAATGTCGGATCGGGCACACAGGAAGTTGTTGCCGTCGATCCCGGGCGTTCGATCGATACTCGTCTCGATTTCGGCGATATGGGAACCGCCGAAGCCACCTTGACGGTTGTCTCCGCGGGAACCGGCAGCGAGGTCGACTGGGGGTTCAGCACGGACCTGGGCATGAACCCGATAACCCGTTGGTTCGGGCTGATGTTCGATTCCTGGGTCGGCAACGACTACGAGACGGGCCTTGAGAACCTCAAGGCGCTCGCCGAACAGAAGGCCGGCACCGGTTGAGACACTCCGCGCCATTAACTGAAATGGCACAGAATTTAACCTTAACCCCTTGAAAGGTTTCCCTTTATTTACGCAATCGACTAGTGTCACCGTGAATTCTGGAGACTTCGGCGCGAAAGCGCCAGACTCAAAAGTTCTGAAATTCGCTCCATTTAAGTCTTGCGCCGCCCATCGAGGCGGCGTTTTTTTGGCCCATGCGCACACGGGTCAAAATCTGCTGCATCGCGTCGCGCGCCGAAGCCGACCTCGCGATTCGCTTCGGTACGGATGCGATCGGTCTGGTCGGCGCGATGCCGTCCGGCCCCGGCCCCATCGACGACGCGACGATCGCCAGCATCGCTGCCGCCGCGCCGCCGCCTGTCGCAACCTTTCTGCTGACCTCAGAGACCTCGGCTGCGGCGATCGCCGGCCATGTCGAGGCAACCGGCGTTTCGACTGTACAGATTGTCTCGCATATCGATCCGGACCAATCCGAGCGCCTTGCCCGGCTGCTACCCGTCACGCGCCGGGTTCAGGTGATCCATGTGGAAGGGCCGGAGGCTCTCGACCTGATTCCCGCCTACGCCGACCACGTGCACGCCTTCCTGCTCGATTCCGGACGCCCGGGCTTGAGCGTGCCGGAACTCGGCGGCACAGGACGCGCGCACGACTGGTCGGTCAGTGCAGAATTTGTCAGGAACAGCCCGCATCCGGTTTTTCTCGCCGGCGGTCTCAACCCGGACAATGCCGGCGAGGCGATCCGCACGGTGCGACCCTACGGGCTCGATCTGTGCACCGGCGTGCGCACCCACGGCAACCTGGATACGGACAAACTCTCGGCTTTCATGGCCGCGGTGAGGATGGCCGATACCGACTCCGGCTAATCAGGCACACCGCTCAATAGCGCCGTGACTGGTGGTCGTGACCGCCAGTCAAGGCCAGAAGCCCGCCGATCACGACCACGATGCCGAGGGTGTAGAACAGGATTTCACGCCAGTTGAACATCGAAACGTCGGCGCGTGCTCTGCGGGTTTGGCTGCGGGCCGCCTGATCGTTGGCTTCAGCGGCACGGGCGATGGCAACCTGTTCGCGCAGTGTCCAGTGCGCGGCGCTGGCGGGCCGCTGAACCGACCCCGGCGCGATAACGCTGACGACGACCGCACCGCTGCGCCCGGCCGACGCCCCCGCACCCGGCGCGGCATCATCGGCGATGGCACCCGGTACACTTGCCCAGAGGGCCGCGAATGCCACGACGAGAACAGCCGCGACGCTGGTCGTCAGGCGGCGCGCATCGAACGCGGATACCAGTAATTTTCGGCCGGATGGGCGGCGACGATAAAAGCCATGCCCGCCGGCAATCAGCGGATACATCTTGCTCTCCAAAATGCAGGAACCGGGAAATGTCGTCCCTACATTGATTGAATGTTTCCGGCGTGGGTTGGCCGGCTTGATGACGTACTCGGACAGATTCCAAGGCGTCATTGTGGCGCCCTCCAACACGGGCGATTTTCTCAGCGGCTGCGCACCGACGGCCCCATTCCCACGACCGACGATTGTTCGACAAACCGCGTCGACGACTTTCCGTCGCCACTCCGCTGACCCTCGGCTTTCAACAGCAGACCGTCGGCGATCAGCACGAGTCCGGCCAGAAAAACCGCGGCCAGAAGGATAGCCGTCAGTTGCGTGCCGCGGCCCAGCCGCTGGAACCAGCCGCGCCGCTGCGACGGGCCTTTCGCCTTCTGCCGGCCGGCGGACGGAGCGCTGGCGCTCATGACGCCTTGGCCCGCTGGCCAAGCTCCCGCCACATCGCGGCGGTGACGGCGGATGCGCCGGCAAGCAGCACCAGCAGCAGGCCGGCGATGATACGCCGGTCCGACAGGGAGGACAGTTCCGGGGGCGGCAAACCGGGCGACAATGCAGGCGCCGGAATATCGACCAGTGCTGCATACTGGATCGCTTCGGTCGTCGATGTTGAGGCGGGAGCGGTGAAAGAACTATCCAGCGGAACGGGCGCGGTCGCCGCGAGTGCTGCCACCGGCGCCAACCCCACCAGTCCCGCGACAATTGCCGCGCGAAAGCTTCTCCCGATCGTCGTCTGCATCGTGATGCGCAACATATTTCAGACCCTCCGGTTCGACGGATAGCGAACTCTCTGGCCGATAATAAAGCGGACCAATCCGGCCTTGGTTGGTCCGGACTTTGGCATCAGAAGACAGAAACCGGGGCGGTTTTGCGGCTTTTTCGTTACTGCTTTGTAACTTGTGTTTCAGAATGGTATCAGTGGCTTACAAAATACGCCTTATCCTGGAATTCCTTCCGCCTCGCGCCTGACCTGCACGGCAAGGTCGTCGGCAAGCCCGACATCGGCGAATCGCACGACCGCGCCGGCGGGAACATCGCTCATGAGCGGAACATGATGGGCAAGGCCGATCGGCAACGCACCCTCCGCCAGGCTTCGCTCAGCCGGCATCAGCTTGCCCCACACCGTGTAGCCGCCCTCCCCGTCCAGCATCTCGCCGGCCTTCAGGTCGCGCTTGGCAACGGCCACCGCATCGCCCTTGAACATCCGCGTCGCACCGGTCGGCTCGCCCCGCAGCGTGGCGTTGAGGACCGAGATCGACAGCTCCAACCCGATCAGGTGGAACGGCTTGTACATCGAGGCGTAGCGACCACTCGCATCCGTGTTCAGCCCGTACTGCCGGAAGCAGTCGGCGGCATAGTCGTTCGGCGCCTCGATGACGACGTAGACGCCCCACCTCAGGTCGCGGAACACCGGCCGCATGTCGCGTTCCAGGCTCGAGATCACTTCGACCATGCCGCTTTGCTCCAGCATGCCGCCGGCGGTGCGCGGCCGCAGCACGTGGGCGAGATCGTCGACGCCGCAGGGTGGAAAGGACAGCCCTTCGGAGGGGACGGCAAGTCCCGTCGCATTGGCGATCGCCGCCATCTCGATCGCCGACTTGGTGCCGTCCAGGAACGAGTTGAACATCTGCGCATTCATTCCGGCCGCTTCGGCCTGCTCGGTGCTCAGGCCGTAGTGCATCCAGACATCGTCCGGCGTCACCGCGTGGAAAGTCGGCAGATATTTCGTGCCCTTGCCGGCGGCGACAACGTCGAAGCCGGTGGCGCGCGCCCAGTCGACCATCTCGCAGACCAGCGCAGGCTGGTCGCCGTAGGCCATGGAATAGACGACGCCGGCAGACCGCGCCCGCTTCGCCAGCGCCGGCCCGGCCAGCACGTCGGCCTCGACGTTGACCATGACGATATGCTTGCCCGCCTCGAAGGCGGCGAGCGCATGGGCGATGCCGGCCTTCGGATTGCCGGTCGCCTCGATCACCACCTCGACATCGTCACGGCGGCAGAGTTCCGATCCATCGTCGATTAAGGCTGTCGCCGCGATCCGCGCATCGTCCCAGCCGACGTTTCGGCAGGCCTCGCGCGCCCGGTCGACATCGAGGTCGGCGATCGCCGCGACCTCAAGCCCCGGGATCGTCGGCACCTGGCTCAGGAACATCGAGCCGAACTTGCCCGCGCCGATCAGCCCGGCGCGCACCGGCCGCCCGTCATCCCGCCGCGCGGCGAGTTTGGTCATAAGATTCATGATTGTTTATCCCGCTCCGGCACGGCCGGTTTGATTGTTCCAGACAATTGTCGAACATCCGCCGGGCCGGCCACCGCGCCCATGCGGAAGCCGTCCCGGTGCGATTGCGAAGGGCATCGCCGTAGGGAAAGCCGACCTATTCGGCCGCCTCGCGGCGCGAGGCTGCGAATTCCACGAGACAATCGTCGTTCAGCGCTTCGATCGGGGTAAAGTCGCGGTGCGCGATCCAGTCCTCGCGGGTGAACTTGGTGATGTGGTTCGAGACGGCGCAAAGCGTCAGGTAGACGATCTTTCGCGGATAAGGCGTGATGTTCGGCGGGCTCGCATGGACGAGATTGCCGTGGAACATCAGGACCGAACCGGGCTTTCCGGTCGGCGCGACGATACCGCCTTCGTCGACGAGCCGCGTGACCGTCTCCTTGTCGAGTGTCCATAGAGGATAGGAGGTCGTCTTCAGGTCGTGCCCGGCTTCGAGCACGCCGGACTTGTGACTTTTCGGGATGAACATCAAAGGGCCGTTGACCGCCATGACCTCATCGAGGAAGACCGCGATATTCATCGCCCGCGGTTCCGGCATGCCATCGTCCCGCGCCCAGGTGCCGTAATCCTGGTGCCACTGCCAGACCTCGCCGTCGAACGGCGCCTTCGCGTTGATCTTGAACTGGTGCATGTAGACCGGTTCGCCGAAAAGCTGCGCAACCGGCTCTACGAGCCGGGGATGGGCACCCAACCGGCGAAACGCCTCGTTGTAGGTGTGCGCCGCGAACGCCGTGCGCGGCGCTCCCGAGGATTCGCGCCAAACTTCCTTCCGGTCTTCGCCGTAGATCTTCTCGGCTTCCTCGCGAAGGGCCGCTACCTCCAGGTCCGAAAAGCAGTTCGGCAGGAACAGATATCCGCGTTCGTCGAATTCGCGGCGTTGTTCGTCTGTCATCTTCATGGTGTTGTTCCTCCTGCGCAGTTTTATTGACGTATTATCCACGACACTCGCTGCTGCGCGTCAGGCGGCGTGAGAATTAGTCTCGAGACGATTCACCAGGTCGGCGCCCGCGGCTTCGGTGTGGTGGCGCGCGAGGCGTCCTGCCTCCTCGGCCGCACCGGCTTCGATGGCGCTGAGGATGTCGGCGTGCTCCCGCCACACCCGGCGTCTGATTTCCGGCTCGTTCAGCACAGCGCCCATGCATCTCTTGAAATGCGGCCACTGGTCGGCAACGATG
>CAJQNW010000177.1 GCA_905479765.1 uncultured Tepidamorphus sp.
CGCCGAGCGAAGGGATCGAATAATAGCTGGCATCGCCTTTGTAAGGGCAATGGGTGGTGTGGTCGCTCTGATCCAGCGCATCGATCTCCACGTCCTCGCGCGGCAGATAGTAAACCGGGGGATAGGACGCTTCGCGCATCACCAGGGCATGATCGCTCCTGGCGATCACCGTGCCGTTCGCCGAAACCGTAATCCGGTTTGGCATACGGGAAATGGTGATCGGATGGTCGGGTCCGGGCTGTTTCATGACATCGGCTCCCTTGAGTGCAGCCTCTGAAAACCAGTCGAACTCAGCCAGGGTCTTTCCGTTCCAGCCCGACGAGGGCGGCGCGGATCGGCGGCAGACTGAGGGCAGCGATCGTCAGGATACCGTAGACAAGCGCTCCGGTCAGCGGAAATCCGATGCCGCCGAACCGCTCCATCGCAGCGCCTGTGACGACGGGTCCGAGCAGGAAGCCGATGCCCCACATGATACCGAAGGCGGAATTGGCGGCGACCAGGCGGATGCCGGTCAGGTGCTGGCCGATCAGCGTCACCGCCAGCGTATAGACGCCGAAGGCCGCCGCCCCCCAGAAGAACAGGAAGACGTAAGCCAGAGGATGGCTCAGCGGGATCGCCGGCAGGGCAACGGCGCCGGCGAACGTCAGGCCAGCCAGCCCGGCCAGCAGGGTGCGCCGGTTCATCCGGTCGGCCAGCCAGCCGATCGGGTATTGCAGTACGACGTTGCCGACGACGAGAGCCGAGAGCGTCAGCACGGTCGTGGTTTCGCTGAGCCCCTGCCCGACGCCGTAGACGACCCAGAGCGCGAAGGTCGCGCCGTCGTAGAAGGAGAAGGTGGCGACCGCCAGCAGCAGCACCGGGATCGCCAGCATAACGCGCGGCAGTTCGCTGAACGGCGCGCGCTCCATCGGCGGGATCGCCGACCTGAGCCACCACACCGGCGCACCGATCAGGATGTAGATGACCGCGACGGTTCCGAACGCGGCAATGCCGTGAAACCCGAGCACCGGAACCAGCATCGGACCCAGAGCGAACAGGGCGGATATGACGGTGGTATAGGCGCCGATGACGCGGCCGCGCATGCGGTCGGGCGCCAGCGTGTTGACCCACACTTCGCAGGTCACGAACAGCGCGTTGGCGCCGGCGCCGAGCAGGAAGCGCAGGATCGCCCAGGCGACGAGGTTTTCCGTGACGCCGAGCAGCGCGATCGTCACCGCCGTGCCGGCCAGTGCCGTGGCGGCGATCCGCCAGGAGCCGAAGACCGTCGTGAGCCACGGCAGGGCGATGGCGCAGACCAGGACGCCGAGGCCCTGCAATGCGGCAAGACCGCCGATCGTCACGGTGGAGATGCCGCGCTCTTCCATGTTGAGCGCGATGGCCGGATAGGTGTAGCCGATCGACAGCGCGAAGGCGCCGATTACCGCCATGACCGAGGCGAGCGCGGCCAGCGGCAGCGGGGCACCGGCGGGTGCTGCGCCCGTCGGAGAGGTCGTGGCCGGAGTGGTTGCTGCCTGTGTCATGGGGACCGGTTCGCCATTGGTCGACACGTCCGCGATAGACGACCGCGCGCGGCGAAGCAATCCGAAGCGGCGTTTGCCTGACTTAGCGTTACTATGAGGATCAACGCGATTCGCCGGAAAGACTGGATAACCGTACCGATATGAGCGACGAGCCCCCTACCCCGAACTGGTCCAGGCCGCTGCGCGTGCATCTGGGCGTGGTATTCGTCGCCCTGCTGCTGGCGGTCGCCGTGCCGGTGCTGTGGCTTGCCTACGAGCGCGGGCACGCGGCCGCCCATACCGCAATCGACGAGGATATGGCGGCGGTTTCGGAACGCATCGTCGACCACTTCCACATCACCTTCGCCGACAAGCTGGCGATGGTGCGGATTGCCCGGGTTCTCGACGAAATGGCGACGCCGCCGCCAGCCGACATGGACGCCAAGCGCGACTTCCTGCTCGGTGTGCTCGAACAGGCAAGCGAGATCGACGGGATATTCGCCGGGTATCCGGATGGCCGCTTCCTGCGGATGGTCAGCCTGCGCGGCTCCTCGCCGTGGCGGGAACCGCTGAAGGCGCCGGACGATGCTGTCGCGGCGATGGAAACGGTCATTCCGGACGCCGAGGGCACTCCGCAGGTCCGCTGGACCTTTCTCGACGCCGACGGCAAGCCGGTCTCGTTCCTCCCGGCGGAGCCGAGCGATTTCGATCCGCGCACCCGGAACTGGTACCGGGAGGCGGCCGCGGCGGACGGTCCGATCGGCACCGAACCCTATGTGATGCCGTTCAGCCGCGCCTATGTGAAGACGATCGCCGTCAAGCATCTGGCCGATCCCGGCGTGGTCATCGCCGCCGACGTCCTGATGTCCTCGATCTCGGCCTTCCTCTACGAGGAACGCATCTCGCCGGACGCCGAAGCCTATGTCTTCGACGCCGGAAACAAGCTGGTCGTGCACTCCGAGCCGAAATTGATGGCGGAACTGACCGAGACCGCGACCGGCCAGCGCGACGAAGACCACTCCCATCTCTACGAGCATGATCCGCTGCTGGCGCCGGTGCTGGCGGAGCTGAAAAAGACGGGAACCGGACAACAGCACTTCGCGCTGGACGGGGAGAATTACGAGGTCCTGTTCCTTCCCGTCGATTTCCTGTCCGTGCTCGAAGGCAATACCATCGCGGTCGTCGCGCCAGTGCGGGATTTCACCGGGGAAGTCGACGCCGAGCTGCACCGAGGGCTTTTCATCGCCCTGGCCATCCTCGCGGTCGGCGTCGTCATCGCCATCATCATCGCCCGGTTCATCAGCCGGTCGCTGATGATGCTGACGACGGAAGCAGAGCAGCTGCGCGATTTCGATTTCACCGAGGCGCCGCCGACGAACTCGCGGATCAGCGAAATCGTGTCGCTTGGTTCCGCCCTCC
>CAJQNW010000178.1 GCA_905479765.1 uncultured Tepidamorphus sp.
GCACAATCGGGGGCTCAGAAATCATGGATATACTCCGAGATCCGCACCGTGGGCACTTGAGCCTTTGATCCAGGCGCGCAACCGGGAAGTTGCGGCCCCTAGTCCAAACCAGATTTTCCAAATCGAGTTCAGGCCGATAAACGCAGCGCTAGGTGCTGTGGACGTAATCGAGGTAGCCCTTCTTTCAGCTGACTTGGCCGCGCCAACCCTATGAATAGGCAACTCCTAGGGGCTCGTTCAGAACCGGCACCAGTGAGGAACTGCCGAGCTGGGGCTCAAGCACCGTGACCAATTGCATTGATTTCGCGATTGCAACTGTAGAAATTACACGCGCGCCCGCATATCTAAAAATTTATCCCGTTAATTTTCGCCAAGAAAATAGGCATGAAAAGCAAACGTGTTGGCCATTGTAGTATCTGCGGATCTCAGGGGCAGCTCACCTTTGAACACATCCCCCCGAAGGCGGCGTTTAACAAACGTGGTGTGCTATACAATGATATGAATGACTTTCTTGCCGTCGACCCGTATGCCGATCCGAGGTTCGCACCTAAACGAAAAGGTAATCGAGGCGCGGGTGGTTTCACACTTTGTTCCAGATGCAACAACGATACGGGTGCCTGGTACGGAAATGCGTATGTCGACTGGGCCGCACAAGGTATGAGTTTTGCGCATGCCACCGCTTCGGGTTCTAGTTTATACGTTCCGTTTCATATGTTTCCCGCGCAAGTCGCAAAGCAAATCTTTTGCATGTTCGCTAGTGCTTGCGGGCCCGGACTATTCGAGACTAATCCAGAGTTGACGAGATACGTGCTCAATCGGGATCAAATCGGCGTTCCCGACAAATTTCGAATTTATGCTTTTTTAATGTCGCCCCTTTCCACACTAGTTCGTCAAACCGGAATAACGGGTCTGATGAAGGGCGGACTCGTCCAGGGGTCCGTGCACCATTTTGCCGAACTATCGTTCCCACCTTTCGGATACATCCTCACGCTTGAGAGCGAACCTCCCGACAGAGGCCTTCAAGACATTACGTTTTTCACGGATTATCGTTATAGAGACTTTAGAAGTCTGCATCTTCGACTTCCAATGAGAGAAGTGAATAGCTATTTTCCCGCGGATTTTCGCACAGTTGACGAATGGGATGCTGCAATCAAATCCGCAACGAATCGTCCGCGTCGCACCGCCTGTCTGCCCATCAAATAAAGCCCGACGCGGTCGACACGCCGGCAAATCTCAATAGGCGAATCCAAGCCAAAGCAGCTATCGGTTAAGAGCTCCTGCGGCGCTTCAGGCCGTTCGTGCGTTTGAGGCCGTAGCCTCGTTCCAAGGCTCTGGCGCCACTCCGCCTTTCGTTTACGGACTTGCCCATGGCGTCGTTAACCATGTTCTCGATCGTCACCTCGAGTGATCCGTCGCGGCGCTGACTCACGTTCGCCTTTGTGCCTGGCGCCTCATTGATGACAATGCTGAGATCACCACTACCGGCGCCGCCGGCCGCCGCGGATGCCAGTCCGCTGATCACGTTGGCGTTGCGAGTCATGATCCTGTCGGTCAGGACATGCTCGCCTTTCTGGAGCACACCCAAGAACTCGCCGGATGTCAGACCGGAGTGGAAGCGCGGCGTGCGCGCAGGGAAGGCGACCGACCGCGAAGTGTGGCCTGCCTCCCCGACCTTGCCGCCGCCGTGATACAGCAGCCCGGGGCCGGTCGGTGTGTTGATGTTGGCGCCGCCGCCGGCTCCACCGGTCAGTGCGCTGACGAAGCCGCCGAGGACGCCACCGCCGCTGAACAGACCGTCCAGCGCGATATCGAGCAGCCGATCGAGGACACGGTCCAGCGCGCTCGCCAAAGCATCGGCCGCACTCTCGCCGGCCCGGAGATCGGAGATAAATCCGCCGAGGACGTCACGGCCGATGTCCCCTACTTCGGCCATTGCTTCGGTCGCACGGTCCTGGGCGACCGCCATCGCTTCAAGGTCGGAGGTAGCCGTCGCATAGGCCGTGGCGAGCCCGTCGATCTTTTCACGGAGCTCGGGCGTTACATCGAGCCCCGCCTTTTGAGCGGCGGCCAGGAGTTCGTGCGCGGCGCGCGCCTTTTCGACCTCGAACGTCGACATGCCGAGGATTTGAGCCTCAAGCCGGAGCGCTTCGGTGCGCACTTGGATAGCGGCGGTTTCCTGCTTCCAGGCATCAGCGCGAGCCTTGGATTTGGCTGCATCATCCTCGCCGGGCAGCGTGAAGTCAGACAAGCTGACGGGCTGGGCGTTCGACGTGCTCGCACGGCGCGGTCCGAGCCGCTGAGACGGTCCGCCCCCGTCAGGCCCCGCGTTTACACCGTAACCGCCTTCATAGGGCCCCAGCAGCGCCGACGGCAGCTCGCCCTTCAGCGCCTGCCCTATTCCTCGGACAAGCGCGATCGGACCGAGCTGTCGCAAAAATTCGAACTGGTCGTTCAGCTCTTTCACCGCCCGGACGAACGGCGCGGCCGAGTCCGCGGCACCGTCCAGTCCGCCGGCGATCGACCCGAGAATATCAGCGAAGTTCTTGGAAACGTCGCCGGCGCGGTCGATCTCTCCGACAAGCCGCGCCATTGCGTTCCCGATCCGGGCAAACCCCTGTGAACTCGTTTGTGCTGTGCTCGCGGCCTTGGCCTCGAGATCGCCCATACCGGCGAGAAAGGCACGGAAGAACGCTTCGGACGACAGCTTGCCGTCGAGGACCAGGTTGCGCAGCGTCGAGACCGAGCCTCCGGCTTCTTTCAGCCCGCGCGCTACCGCGTCGAGGATAGGCCTGACGCCCTCGAGGACGCTGTTGAACTCTTCCGCGCGCACGATGCCACCACCGAGTGCCTGGGAGAGCTGAAGCAGCGCACCGGAAGCGCCGGCCGCGTCCGTGCCGGCAACGCGAAGCGCCAGGCTGACTCCCTCCGTAAATTGCTGAAGGTCGGCACCCGACGCGCCAAGCTCGCCCTGGACCTGGGCAAGGCGACCATAGAGCGTCACCAGCGGCTCGATCGCCGTGCCGTTCCGCTGGGCAATTTGAAAGAGGCCGTTCAAGGTGGTCTGAAGGGCCGTGCCCTCGAGCCCGGCAACCTTCAGCTGGTTTGTTACGCGAACCCAGGTATCCGCGTAGCCGCGGAGCGCCGAGACGCTCAAGGCGCCAGCAAGTCCGACACCTAGCGATCGGCTAAGAGCCAGGACATTGCTGTTTAGGCCGACGATCCCGCGGCCTAGATGACCGAACCGCGACTCGATGGCCTGGACTTGCCTGTCCGTCTTGGTGCCGAACCGGGTGACCCCGCGCTCGGCTTTGATGAAGGCGGATTCCAGGTGGCGAAGATCGCCAACCATATTGACGCCGATCGATCCAACTACAGCAACCATGATGCTATCTCACACGAATATCAGGCCGTCTGGCCGGGCTTCTTCGTCGTCATAGATCGATCCGCCCTCGCCCATGCTGGCGCGACCGACGGCCATGGCAGCGGCTACCGCCCCATCAATCGAGAGCCATTTCTTGGATTTGCAAAACCGGAATCCGTGGCCCTGTTTGTTGCGCTCCATTTCCGCGTTGGCGAAACAGAAACGCAGAACCGGGTGTCCGCCATGATTAAAACGCCGGGCAACGATGGCGCGCTCGAGCTGCTGAATCGGATCCATCATGATCGAGGGGATTTGGCGCATGTCGAGGCATGGCAAACCGTCGTCAGTCAGTCGGGGCTGTACCTGACGCGCCATGTGCGGATCGAAGGCAATTTCCTGTACGTCGAACTCTTCGCAAAGCTCACGTATCTTGGTTTCGACCGCCCTGTAGTCCACTACATTGCCGGGCGTTGCAGTGATCAGCCCTTTTTCGGCCCATGCGACGTATGGAGCGCCCGTGCGATCCTCTCGCTCTCTGAGGTTATCGGCAGGACAAAAGAACCACGGAACCACCGTGTAGCCTTCTTCGCCGTCGCCCCAGCACGCCAGGATGACCGTTAGGTCGACGGTGCTTGAGAGGTCTACTGAAATCCAGACTTGACCGCCCCTCAGCACGTCTAGGTCGACCTCACCGGCATTCTCGTCATAGACAGCCATGTCGATGAACGGGGAGACTGCGGAGTCGAGCCAGAAGTTGAGATTGTACTGCTTGAAGTCGTCTTTCTCGCCCGGCTTTTCGGCGGCCTCTGCGGCGGCTTGGCGCATTTCGTCGAGCACCGGGAAGCCTTCGGCGAGACCGGGATTGACCAGGTGCCAGATTTTTTCATCCTGCCAGTCAGCGCCGGGCGGTGGTTCAAAGATGATCGGGAGGTAACTCGGGTTGTCGACCTCACCGCGCGCGACCTTGCAGGCGTACAGGTATTCCTCCCAAGCAAGGCCTGTTTGCCCCCTGCCGGCCGTTGTGGTGATGCACAAAAGTGCATTGGGGCTCTTGACCATACCCGTCTTCAGGGCACGCCAGAGCTTGCGGTTTTTCCAGACGTGGAGCTCGTCCAGAAAGATCGCCGCTGGCGTGGTGCCGTGCGCGACATCGCCCTCCGAACTGAGCAAGCGCATAGCGCTTTTGGCCACCGGGTGCTCGATATAATCACCTCTAACCTTAGCCTTGGACAGGCCGGGCGTGGCGTGGATGATGCTCTTCGCCTCGTCCAGCCCGTGCTCGGCTTGATCCTCGGCGCCGGCTGCCAAGAGAACTTGGCCACGCGGCACTCGTTCGGGGCCGATCGCGTGAAGTAGCCCTAAGCCGCCACCGACTACAGTCGTTTTGCGCGCACCTCTCGGAAGCATGATGAACGCGGTTCGGACAATCCGTCGGCCGTCCTCATGCCGCGGACCATAGATCCGGCGGATGATCCGTTCCCAGAATTTGGGGAGACCAAAGCGGCTGTCCTGGTAGGGACTAAGCGGATGCTGCAATGCGCCGAAGAAACGGATCGCCCGTTCCCCGCGGCCGAGCGGGTCGGGGATTGGCGAGTCGTCAGAAACCCAAGTCGGAATCGGTGTCGTCATCGGGATCGGGTTTCATTCCGCGGCGGTTCCGGGAAGCTGGGCTCAAGCCCAGCTCACCGCCAAGCCTGGCGATAGAGTCGTTTGCGTTGCGGAGCATCGCCGCGCACGGGTGCGGCTTAGGATTTCCGTCCTTGGTCCGGACAACTGGCCCGTCCTGGGCAAGCGCCTTGCGGCACTCTCGGGCGAGCCAGAGAGCGCCGACATAGGTTTCGACAAGTCCGAGCGCCGAGGTGGCCAGTAACCCACGGCCGATCAGGTCGGCGCATATCTCGATCCACTCAGGATGCATGGACTTTGCCAGCGTCTCAGGCGGTGGTGGTGCGTTTAGAAGGCCGCCGTCGATCGCCTTCAGGTCCGGTTTGGCGCCCCTCATGACTGGGCTTCCGCCGTGACTTCATAGGCCTCGTAATGGCCGAGGATTTTAATCCCACGAATATCGAAGATCTGACCGTCGCTCTCTATCTCGTCGGTCGCCAGCAAGCCTTCGAAATACCAGAATTTGAAGACGGCCGTGGTCGATGCAAACGGCTGGCCGGCGGCCACCCTCTCGGCTCCGGCGAGATCAGTTCGCTGGGCCCAGAGTGTCGTGAGGTCGACCATTTCGAACACTGGCACGTTGAGCTCGTCCGTGCCGGTCTGCGTCCGCTGTCGGATCGTGACGCGCCGGTCCATGGTTCCCGGATTCATCGCCACCTCACAGTGAAATCGAGCACCCGCCGGAACACCGACCGGTCGTCTGAGTGATCCGTGAAATCGGCGCCGTCCTTCATGACGTCGACGCTCGTAGCGCTGCCAATCGTCTGTTTCGTGATGTCACCCAGGGCGGCCTTCACTGCCTCTCCGAGCGCGTTTGCGGAGGTCGGGTCCTTGCATACGCAAGAAACCAACACGCGGCTTTCGTAGTAGCCGCTCGCGCCGTTGATCAGTTGGTCCTCGTTTTCCCCGATCAGCGAAACCAGAACGTAAGGGATCGCAAACCCCTGTGGCGCGGCGATCGGATAGACCGCAGTTCCAACCACGTCGGTTACGGCTGAGCTTCCGATCAAAGAGGTGATGACGATGGAAAGTGCGCTCATTTCGCCCTCACCCTCGCGGCGCGCTTCTCGAGCTCGGTCCCGATCCGGTCGCCGAACCGACGCACCACTTCATCCTTGGTTGCCTCGAATGCGCGATCCATCCATCGGGTGCCGACGGTCACCGATCCGTCCCGATTGAGGTGGCCGAAGTTAGTCAGATGGGCGTATCGAAAGACGTCTTTGAACCTGGCTAGCGGTCCGATCCAATGGACCGGTCTGAGCTTCGGTGAACGCGTATCGCGTTTAATGCCGAGCGATTTCTTGAGCAGTCCGGACCGCTTTGGAGCGTTCCTCTTCGCCTCGGCAAGCATCGGCCGGAGGGCGAATCTGCTAGCGGAATTTGTGGGCACACTGACAAATTTAGCGAGCTGCCGGAATGCCCGTGCGGTTTCGCGGTCACCGGTGACGCGACGGGCCATATCAGAACACCCAGCTTCGGTAGGCGTCGAAGATCTGTCGGGCGCCGGCCGGGACTGTCGTTACGCTGACCCCGACGACTGCCTCTGTGCGCATCGTGTAGCGCGTCGCCACTGTTTCGAGGATCGCCAGGCGGATCGCGGCCGGAATGGAAGCAAAGGAGTTGCCGTAGCCGGCTTTAAAAGTCACCGTAACGGCGCCCGGATAGTCGAGCGTTGCCGGCCAGCTCTTCCCCGGCGCCGGCAGTATCCGCGACTCCCACCGGCTACCCGATGCGAACGTATAGTTTTCGGGATCCAGTGTTTGCGTCGCGCCGTCGGTATCGACATAGGCAATCTCTTCGACCGAGATCGCCGGCGGTCGCGGCAAGATGATGACCTTCGAAAACGCATCCAGATCGAGTCGGTAGGTTCTGGTGATCAGCGAACGCGACATAAATTCTTCAGCTTCATCAGTCGCGGCTCTGATCAGCTCAGCGACAAGGTCGCTGTCGGCTGGATAGTTGTATTCCGCCAAACGTAGCCGGAGGTGTTCCCAGACAAGGATTTCGTTGACCGCCATCTGGGCTGGCGGCGCGGTCATCGTGAGCGTCATCGCGTCACCTGATTTTTTAGGACTGAATTCGAAAAAATGTTGCGCGATGGATTCCGCGTCGGTCTCTTTGCCCTAGCGAGGTAGCGCACCCCCCTCCCCCCTAATAAGGTGGAGTGGCAATGGAGTAACGGAGATGCGTTTCGCAATCGGCCTAGTGGCGCTTTGTATCGTCGTCGGCACGGCGCACGCTCGATCTTCTAAGGAATACGTAAAGGCCTCGCGATTAGCTTGGTCTGCATTCGAATGCGCTGCCCTTGCTTCGCAAATGGATAACGAAAGTGAACAGCGTCGGCTGTTTCAGCTTGGGTACGATTCCGCCAAATTATTCCTTGAAGCAATCCGTGACGGTAGTGTGGAAAAGCAAGACTTAACTGGCGGAGTCCCCTTCGCGATTACTTCGAGGATGACGGGCCCAACGATAGATTTCATGGTGGGTACGATCTGGGAAGCGGCGATTGATAGTGCTCTAGCGCCTGTCTACAACGAGGATGGAAAGCCCGTCGCGTCGACGCTTTGGCCGTTGTATGCATCGCTAGAATTTGGCGAGAAAAACTGCAGCCTACTCTAGCTCCGCCGAGCAAAGCCCTGTTCGCGTGCCGTGCGGCGGCTGTGATGGGTCTTGCACATCGCGCGCATGTTCGTCCACTGGAGCCGCAGGTCAGGCCGCTCACGGACGCTCTGCATGTGATCGGCCTCGGTTGCTCGAGCGCCGCAACCGGGCACACAGCAGATCGGATTGGCAGCAAGGAACTGCTTTCGCACCTTGCGCCAGTCCGCGTCATAGCCGCGCTCGGTTGATGATGGCCTGGTGGCGTCGTGAGCCGAGCGTCTCGCCGCTGCCTTCTCGCGTTGGCAGCGGCACTGCTTGCCACTCGGCACGCGATAGCCGCAGTTGCAGATCCGCGCGGGTTTGGATGGCATAGGGAACTCGCCTTGAATTGGTGCGGCCTCGCCGATTTTGCTCTCCGCTCGAGGCACTGCTGCCTTGGCACCGAGAGTCGGCTATCGCTATCGGGCCGGCCGCAAGCCCACACTGCTAGGTGCCAGTCGCTCAGCTCGCTGCGACCTTGATCTTCACGAACCGGTCGGGATTGGTCAGCAGGCCGCCGACGCGCTTTCGCGAATGAAAGCGGGTGAGACCGTTGGTGGCCTGGGTAAAGGGATCGCGCAGGATATCCAGCCCGACGCGGTCGATTACGCGGTAGCCTTGGAGGTCACCAAACATGACCGGGACGGCGCCGGCTTCGATGTCGGGCATGTCGACGGCTTCGGCAATCGGACGACCAAGCAACGTCACCGGAGAGCCCTCACTGATCGGATCCGCGACCAGGTAGCGGCCTTGCAGATCTTTCCAGGTGCGCAGCACGCCGAGTGTGGTGCGATTCATCAACCAGACGCCGCGCTGGGCCCAGGCTTGGGGGATCGCGTGGAATGCTTTGATGATGACGTCGGCCGGATTGGAAGACGGGAACGCAGACGGGCTGCCAGTCACGACTTCCGCGATTTCATCCTCGATCAGGATGCCGCGCGGCTTGTTGTCACCGTCGCCACTCACGAATGCCGCGCTCTCGGCCACGCCGAAAGCTTCGGCCAGGTCCATCCGGAGCTCACCCTCGAGACCGTAGCTGTTGTCTTCGAGGAGGATATTGCTGACCTCGACATAAGTCGCGAGCTCGCCAGGCACATGCTGAAGCAGCTCATAGACAGGCTCTGACTTCTGACGGGTGCCGGTTTCTGTCGTCCAATAAGCCGTTGTACCGGAGACGCGGCGCGGAAACTGGACGCCACCGACGCCGATCGACATTACCCGGGCATACTGGCGGACAGGTGAAAACTCGATCAGGAGCTTGATCAGCTCGCCGTAGAAGCGGTCTGGCGCCAGGATGCCGCCGGCCGAGGCCGTCGAGGCATTGAGTGCGCGGATTTCTTCGGCCTCCATGCCTTCGCGGCCGTGACGCACAAAATTGAGGAATGCGCGGGTCTCGAGTTCAGCTTCGGCATCTGGTTGCGCGCCAGTGGCGCCCGGGCGCTGGATGCGTGTTTCGAGCTCATCGAAGCGGGCAATCAGCTGGCGCAGCTCGTCAGCCGACGCGCGGCTTTCCAACTCGCCATCCGTGCGGGTCTGCCAATTGGCGAAGGCCGTGCGGAGTTCGCTGACGGCGGCTGTTGCTTCAGCCAGCGGATCGCCATTGTCTCGGGTTTCGATCGGCAGAGCCGAGCGGGTTTCAATCTTCAAGTTGGTCATGATGTCCTCTGGAGTGAGCGCGTCGTTTGCTGGATGGCCTCGATGAAGGCCGCGACGCGCTCGTCTGCGCGGCCGTTTCGGATGGATGTGACTTGAGAGCCGGGGACGCTTGGCATCGCGACGAATGACACCTCGCGCAGGATCGCTTCGGTGATATGGCGGATACCGCCGGCCCGGCGCTCGTCCTTGAGCGTTTGGAAACCGACGGATAGGCCCGCGATATCGCCGGCAACCAGGAGCGATCGGACTTCGCGCGCGCGCTGTACCTCGAGATTGAGTTTGCCGCGAATTCTGAGACCGTCACCGATCTCAATATTGGTCCATCGTCCGACAACCTCGGCCGGATCGTGCGACCAGAGCATGGGGACGGATTTCCCGACGGACGCGGCAAAACTGCGGCTGTCGAAGGTCGTCCTGAAGCTGTCGACAACATCGAACCGCACGGCGACACCCTCGACGGTGCCGTCGTCATCGGGCGCGGCGAAGCGAACTTCGCAGGTGGCGGACGTCTCATTCATTGCCGTTGTCCTTGGAAGCTTGCGCGGGCGCATTCGTGCCTTGAGGCGGATAGAGATTTTCCGAGCCCTGGAGGAATGGAAGATCGAGAGCGTTTCTCGCGTCTGCCGGGGTCATTATGGGCCCGCCGACAGCCTGCCTCAGCGACTCATAGAGGCTCTTGATATCGGCCGCGGTGATCGCCTCGGTCTTGAAAGTGAGGTAGATTCCCGACGCTCGCTCGTCTTCGGTCAGGAGAACGCGGCTCAACGCATTGGCCCAGGCGGTTAGCCAGCCCTGCACGCAATAGGTCAGTAGCTGACGGCCGGCTGCCTCAGAATTGTTGAATGTGCTGCCTTCCAGCACACCCAGCATGATCGGAGAAATCCCGTAAAACCGGGCGATTTCGGTGACCTGGTGGCGCCGGTTTTCGAGGTACTGGCTGTCTGTGCTTGTCAGCGCGATCGGGTCGAACTCGGCGCCACCTTCTAAAATGGCTGTGCGACCCGAATTGTCGCCACCGTGCGCTGACTGCCAGGCGGCGCGGACCCGCTCCAGGGCTGCGTCGCTCATTTGCTTCGCGAATTTCAGCACACCGGATGGGCGGCCGCCGTTGGCCCAGAGTTTCGAACCGTGCTTTTCCAGCTCGAGTGCCAGGCCGATGGCTTCCCGCGCGAGCATCGTCGGGCTCTGGCCACCGAGCGCCTTCACGTCGACCATGTCGCGCCAACTGACTTCCCGCGTCCCGCCGGCCTTGAGCGCGACCTTGTAGGTTGGCTCGCCTGTCCATTCGTCGACGTCGACTGTGACGGCATGGCTCGGCAGCATGTGCAGCTCACGGATCTCGCCGCCGGCCCGGACCGCCAATGCATAGCCACGGCCATGCAGTAGCGCGGCGAGCGTTACCTCCCGCCGCAGCTCCCGGCCATGCAGCCATGGCGCTGCGAAGTCGTTCAGCAGTCGATCGGCCGGATGATCGCGGAGCCGCTCGCGACCACCGTCTTCCTGGCGTTGCATCGCATGCACGGGCAAATCGCCAAGGACGCTGCTTATCAATCTGATGCACCCGTTGGCCGCCGAGCACCGGAGCGCGACCTGCGGCGTGACCTGAATGCCGCTCGCGGTCGGCAGCATCATCAGCCACGGATACATCTCAGCGTCGAGCGCACGCGTTTCCGTGGCCGGCTGCCGGCGAAACCAGTTTTTCATGTCGGGATCTCATCGAATTCAGCCCATGGCTCAAAATTGCGCCATGTGAGTTTTCAAGCACTTAGGGGACGCCGGCCGTCCCCTGCGCATAAATGCGCAGGGCTGCAAACTTTTGAGGAGTCGAAGCGTTCTGCGGAGATTTCTGCAGTACCGTGGAGATCTGCAAACCTTTGGAAGTCCAAGCTTTCCGCGGATTTATCGCACTCCGCAGTTTAACGGAGAGCTCCCCTCAGAAGTTAGGAGTCTAGGAATTCCGGGCGAAATCGCCGATCCGACGCCCGATCTCAGCGGGACGGTTCAAGTCGATCGCGCGCTCGACGAATAACCGGCTGGCTAGCGGTGCCGTTGGTCGCGGCGGCCCGAAAAAAGCCAGCGGAATGCGCGATGGCTCGGCGCCGGCGACGGCTTGACCGATCGCATTTTGGC
>CAJQNW010000179.1 GCA_905479765.1 uncultured Tepidamorphus sp.
CGCGATTCTCTCATCGTCCGGCAAGGGCGTCACGGTGGCCGAGGAACTCGGCGGCTTCGGCGTCACCGGGTCCAATCAGTCGAACGAGGATTTGGGCCGGCTCGTCGAGGAAACGGTCGCCAAGTGGGGCCGCATCGACGCCGTTATCTCCAGTGCCGGGCACGGACCGAAGGGCCCTGTTCTCGAAATCAGTGATGAAGACTGGCACAAGGGCATGGACGTCTACCTGATGAACGTCGTCCGCATCGCCCGCATCGTCACCCCGGTGATGCAGCGCCAGGGCAGCGGGGCGTTCGTCAACATCTCCACCTACGCGGCTTTCGAGCCGGAAGCGATGTTTCCCACCTCGGGCGTCTTCCGGGCGGGCCTTGCCGCCTTCACCAAGCTGTTCACCGACAAATACGCCGGCGACAACATCCGCATGAACAACGTCCTGCCCGGCTTCATCGACAGCCTGCCCGAAGCCGAGGAGCGGCGCGCGCGCATCCCGATGGGCCGTTATGGCAAGGCGCAGGAGGTCGCCGATCTGATCGGCTTCCTCGCCTCGGACCGCTCCAGCTACATCACCGGCCAGAACATCCGCATCGACGGCGGCATCACGCGGTCGGTGTAGACGTTCACCCTTCTCCGCTCACTCCCGCGAAAGCGGGAGTCGGGTTCCGGAAAGGCTGTGCCAAACGCTAGCGATTCCCGCTTTTGCGGGAATGAGCGGAAGACGGGGCAATCACAACTGTCAGGACTCCGGATCAAGTCCGGAGCACCCGTTCGTTTTCACGGCACGGCCGAACATCAGAAGAAGGCATCGCGTCCTGGACTCCATCCAGGACCCATGCGGCATACGTCCCTACTCCGCCGCCTGCTGCTTGGGCGCGCCGCCGGTACGGAACGCCTCCAGAAGCGCGGCCTGCTCTACCTTGGCAACCTCCAGGTTGCGCTCCTTGACCGGCCCGTAGCCGCGGATCTTCTCCGGCACGGACGCCAGCGCCAGCGCGGTGGTGTGACGGCCCGCATCGAGCTTTTCGACGATCTCGCCGACCACCGCCTCGTAGTCGGCGATCAGCTGCCGTTCCGTACGCCGCTCCTCGGAATAGCCGAAGACGTCGAATGCCGTGCCGCGCAGACCCTTTAGTGCTGCAAGCAGCGTGAAGCCCTTCATCATCCATGGCCCGTACTCGCTCTTCGCCGGCCGGCCCGTCGCCGGGTCCGGCTTGTTGAGGAGCGGCGGGGCGAGATGGAACTTCAGCTTGTAGTCGCCCTCGAAAGTCGCCGCGATCGCCTTCTTGAAGGTGCCGTCGGTATAGAGCCGCGCCACTTCGTATTCGTCCTTGTAGGCCATCAGCTTGAACAGCGCCCGGGCGACCGCCTCGGTCAACGCCGTCTCACCGGGCTTCGCGGCCTCTTCCGCCGCACGGACCCCCTCGATTTGCGTGCGATAGCGCTTGGCATAGGCCACATTCTGATAGGCGGTCAGGAATGCCGCGCGCCGGTCGATGATGTCGTCAAGATTGGTCGACAGCGCGTGCACCGGATCGGAACCACGGCCAGGCGCGGCGAATTTCTCCACCGCATCGGCGTCGGTCGCCGCCCAGCGGCCCCAGCGGAAGGCGGCGAGATTGTCGGGAACGGCGACGCCGTTCATCTCGATCGCCTTTTCCATCGCCTCGGCCGACAGCGGCAGTCGGCCGAGCTGATAGGCGTAGCCGAGCATGAAGATGTTTCCGAGGATCGAATCGCCCTGCAGCGCGGTGGCGAGCCCCGTCGCGTCGATCGTGTGGACATGGCCCTGCCCCGCCTGGGCGCGGATCACCCGCTTCAGCCGCTCGATCGGCAGGTTGAAATCGACGTTCTGGGTCAGGTCTCCCGGATAGGCCGCGTGCGTGTTGATCACCACCTCGGTCTGACCCGGCCGCATCGAGGCGAGCACCTTCTTGGAGCCGGCCACAACGATATCGCAGCCCAGAACCAGTTCGGCGGCGCCCGCCGACACGCGGATCGCGCTGATCGCATCCAGGTCATCGGCGATCTTCAGGTGCGTCATCACCGAGCCGCCCTTCTGCGCCAGGCCGGCCATGTCGATGATGCCGCAGGCCTTGCCTTCCAGATGCGCCGCCATGCCGATCAGCGCGCCGATGGTGACGACGCCGGTGCCGCCGACCCCGGTTACGACCACATCGTAGGTGCCGTTGATTGCGGGCAGCTCCGGCGTCGGGAAGGCAGGAAACTCCACCGCGCTGACCGTATCCTTCTTGCCGCGCCTCAGCTTGCCGCCCTCGACGGTGACAAAGCTCGGGCAGAAACCCTTTAGGCAGGAATAGTCCTTGTTGCAACTCGACTGGTCGATCTTCCGCTTGCGCCCGAACTCGGTTTCGACCGGCTGGATCGCAACGCAGTTCGACTGCACGCCGCAATCGCCGCAACCCTCGCAGACGAGTTCGTTGATGAACACGCGCTTGGCCGGATCGGGAAACTGTCCACGCTTGCGCCGCCGCCGCTTCTCCGCCGCGCAAGTCTGGTCGTAGATCAGCACGGTCAGGCCCGGGATCTCACGCAGCGTCTTCTGCACGTCATCGAGTTCGGAGCGGTGATGGATCGTGACGCCCGCCGGGAACTCCGTGCCGGTCGGGTACTTGTCCGGCTCGTCGGTGACGATGACGACTTTCTTCGCACCTTCCGCTGCAACCTGGGCTGCGATCTGCGGAACCGTCAGCCCGCCCTCGTGGCGCTGGCCGCCGGTCATCGCGACCGCATCGTTGAACAGAATCTTGTAGGTCATGTTGACGCCGGACGCCGCCGCCGCCCGCACCGCCAGATAGCCGGAGTGGTTGTAGGTGCCGTCGCCGAGATTCTGGAACACGTGGCCGCGCCTGGAGAACGGCGCCTCGCCGATCCAGTTGGCGCCCTCGCCGCCCATCTGCGTGTAGCCCTCGGTGTGGCGGCCCATCCATTGCGCCATGAAATGACAGCCGATGCCGGCATAGGCGTGACTGCCCTCGGGAACCACGGTCGAGGAATTGTGCGGGCAGCCCGCACAGAAATACGGCGTCCGGCCCGAAACGTCCTCGGTGTCGGCAAGCACCTTCTGGAATGCCTTCACATCGGCAAGCCTGGCGGCGACCTCATTGTCATCCTGCACGGCGAGAACCCGTTCGCCGACGGCGATCGCGATGTCGTTAGGGTCGAGCGCTCCCTTGGACGGAAACAGCCAGCCGCCGGCCTCGTCGTGCTTGCCGACGATTACCGGCGCGTTGGCCATGCCGTAGAGCTGTTCTTTCAGCTGGGTCTCGATCAGCGAACGCTTTTCTTCCACCACGATGATCTTTTCGAGGCCCTCGGCGAACTGCCTGACGCCTTCTGGCTCCAGCGGCCACGGGCAGGCGACCTTGAACAGCCGGATACCGAGCTTGGCGGCCTGCACCTCGTCGATGCCGAGATCTTCCAGCGCCTGGCGTACGTCGAGGTAGCTCTTGCCCACCGTCGCGATACCGATCTTCGGCGCCTTACCGCCTTGCATCACGATCTTGTCGAGCTTGTTGGCGCGCAGATAGGCGAGGATGGCGAAGCGCTTGTGGTCGTGCAGGCGGGCTTCCTGCATCAGCGGATGGTCGCCGACGCGGACGTTCAGCCCGCCCGGCGGCATCGTGAAATCGGTCGGCGTGACGATCTCGACCCGGTCGACCCGCCCGTCGATGATCGAGGTCGATTCAATCGTGTCTTTCACGCACTTGATGCCGCACCACGTGCCGGCGTAGCGCGACAGCGCCCAGCCGTGGATGCCGTAGTCGAGGATTTCCTGAACTCCGGCCGGGCTGAGGATCGGGATCATCGCGTCGACGAAGGCGAATTCGGACTGGTGCGCGGTCGTCGAGGACTCGCAGGTATGATCGTCGCCCATCAGCGCGATCACCCCGCCGCGCGGCGAGGAGCCGGCGAAATTGGCATGGCGAAACACGTCGCCTGAACGGTCGACACCGGGTCCTTTGCCGTACCATATGCCGAACACGCCATCGAATTTGCCCTGCCCACGCATTTCGGCCTGCTGGGCGCCCCACAGGGCGGTCGCGGCGATGTCCTCGTTGAGGCCGGGCTGGAACACGACGTCGGCGGTATCGAGAATCTTCTTGGCACGGCCGAAGGTCTGGTCGAGGCCGCCGAGCGGCGAGCCGCGATAGCCGGTCACGTAGCCGGCGGTACCGAACCCGTCGCGCCGGTCGCGCTCCTTCTGCATCAGGCACAGCCGCAGCACGGCCTGTGTGCCGGAGACGAAGACCTGATCCTTCGACAGATCGTACTTGTCGTCGAGTGTGACGGATTTGAGCGCCATCAATGTTTCCTCTTGCCGCCCGCCTGCCAGCGGGGACGCCGCCTGCCTATGTCGGGGGAGTGCGGCAGCGTATTGGGGACATGATAGGTCAGCAGTGTTGACTTACAAGCCCGATCCGTCATGACGACCATGCGATAGTATCACGCCGTTCAGCCGACGAATATGCGCGATTCATGGCGCCTGCAGCGCTATTACAGGTCTCCGTCGAGCGTCAGCAACGGCTCGTACATCTCCGGCCTGCGGTCGCGGAACAGGCCCCAGCCGGCACGGATGGCGGCGATCTGGTCCAGGTCGAATGTGGCCGTCAGAACGGTTTGGCTTTCCCGGTCGGCCTCCGCGACCTTCTGGCCGGTCGGATCGGATATGAAAGAGGAGCCGTAGAAGGTCAGCGACGTCCCGCGCTTTCCGGCCTCGGCGCCGATCCGGTTCGACGCAACCAGCGGCATGAAATTGGCGCCGGCATGACCGCACATCACGGTCTGCCAATGGGCGCGCGAATCCCATGTGGGATCGGTGAGTTCCGATCCGATCGCGGTCGGGTAGAACAGGATCTCGGCACCCATCAGCGCCATCGAACGCGCGCATTCCGGAAACCACTGATCCCAGCAGATGCCGGCCCCGATCCGTCCGAATTTCGTATCCCAGACCTGAAAGCCGGTATCACCCGGATTGAAGTAGTATTTTTCCTCATAGCCCGACCCCTGCGGGATATGTGTCTTGCGATACAGGCCGAGAACCGCGCCATCCGCGTCGACGATGGCAAGCGAATTGTAATAGGCGTTGTTGGCTTTCTCGAAGAAGCTGACCGGCAGCACCACGTCGAGTTCGTCGGCCAGCGCCTGAAAATGCTCGATCGTCGGATGCCCCTCGAGCGGATGCGCCTTGGCAAAGTGCTCGGGCAGCTCGTCCTGGCAGAAATACAGCCCCTCGAACAACTCCTGGATCAGTATGATGTTCGCGCCCTTGCCGGCCGCTTCGCGGATCAGCGCTTCGGCGCGCGCGACGTTTTCCTCGACCACATCGCTGCAGGCCATCTGCGTGGCGGCAACGGTAACTTCTCTCATGTCGGCATTCCCCTAATTGCGCTGCACCCTACCACGCCATTTGCTGTGTCATGGCGCGGGTTCCTTTCCTGGCGAGAATCCCAAGTTGCGGAGCGCGACGGAAATGACCAGCACCGCGAGGCCGACCAACAGAATGCCTGCCGAACCGATCAAAGCGTCGGAATAGCTGAAGCCCGCCGTGACCATATAGCCGGCAACTGCCGGTCCGATCATCTGGCCAAGCCCGAATCCGGCGGTCAGGATCGCGATGCCGCGCCCGTCCACGCTCTGCCGTCCCACCGCCAGCGTCAACATGGTGACGCCCATGAATGTGCCGCCGAACATCGCCGCTGCGATGATTGCGACGACGCCCGACCCGTTGAAGGCCGGCAGCGCGGTTCCGACGACCTGCAGCACATAGGCCGCCGTCAGCGCTGCTGCATAACCGATACGCCCCGCGACCGCGGCCCACATCAGGATCGAGAACGCGCCGGCCACACCGGTGATCACCCATACCCAATCGGCATAAGCCTCCGCACCCGGCGCGTCCTTTACAATAGCGACGATGAAGGTTGCGAATACGGAGTACCCGAGCCCCTCGCACGTGTAGTTCACCAGCAGCGCGGCAAATGGCAACGGCCGTGGTTGCCGCGCCTTCGCGTGAACCTTGTGCGGTCGCGGTTCCAGCTCCCGGTCGCGCATTTCCGCGAAGATGAATGGAACCATCAGCGCAGAAAGCCCGCCCGCCAGGTACCACATCTGCGCTGACGACAGCGACCCGCCGGCAAAATGTGTGATCAAGCCCGACAATGCGATGCCGCCGCCCACTCCGACGAAAATCCAGGATATCCGTCCGGGCTCGTTGACGGCAAACAGTGCTTCGGAAATGACCATAGCGGAACAAATCATCGCCAATGCGCTGGCGATGCCGGAGGCGGTTCGCAAGACGATCCAGACCGTCGTATTGTCGGTCAGCCCCATGCTGGCCGTTGTGACGACGCTGGCCAGGATGCTCAGCCGGAAAATCCACATCCTGGTAGGCCCCGGCCGGATGAACGAGGCCGCGATTGAACCCACCAGGTATCCGGCGAAATTGGCCGACGCGATCAGCCCCGCGATCGCCGCGTCGAAGCCATAGTCGCGCTGCATCAGCGGCAGCATCGGTGTGTAGTAGAACCGCCCGATACCCATCACCAGCGCCATCGCCAGAAGTCCGGCGAGGAGAAGCCGGGTCGCCGAGCTCATTCGGGGCGGCTCGTGCGGGCCGGTTTCATTATGATTGCGCCAGCGGTTCTTGCTGGGTGATGCAGTGGATGCCGCCGCCGCCTTCAAAGATCCGCGTGGCCGGCACCTGTACCACACGCCGGTTTGGGAAAAGCTCACGGAACAAGTCCACGACCTCTCCGTCCCTGGGGTCGTCGAAGCCGCACAGCACGACGCCGCCGTCGACGAAGGAAAAGTTCACATAGGTGCACGACAGCGGCGCGCCGTCGGCCTTGAAACGCTGCTCCGGCGCGTCGATCTCGATCACCTCAAGCGTCCGCCCGGCCGCATCCTTGGTCGCCTTCAGCACGGCGCTGTTCTCGCGCGCGATGTCGAAATCGGGATGGGCGGGATCTGGCTGGCGGTGGGCGAGCACGAGGCCCGGCTTCAGGAAACAGGCGAGAGTGTCGATATGCCCGTCTGTCCCGTTCTCGTCGCAGTCGGACTCAAGCCCCTGTTTCAGCCAGATCGCCTTCCTGGTGCCAAGCATGGTGTGGATCTCATGCTCGACTTCCGGTTTCGTCCAGCTCGGATTGCGGTTGGCGTTGAGCTGGACGGATTCCGTCAGCAGCACCGTCCCCTCGCCGTCGACATGAATGGCACCGCCTTCGTTGACGAGCTTTGAGGCAAACCGTGCCGCCCCTGCCCGCTCGGCGACAAAACGCGCGATCAGCGCATCGACCTTGTTGTCCGGGAAAGTACGTCCGCCCCAGCCGTTGAACTGCCAATCGATGGCACCCAGCGCCCCCTCGGGACCGAGCACGAAGGTCGGCCCGAAGTCGCGCATCCAGGACTCGGCGATCTCGTGCTCGATCACCTCGACACCGGGATCAAGATAACCGCGCGCCAGATCCGTACCGCCCGGAGGAACCAGCATCGAGACCGGCTCGAAGGCGGCGATGGCGTTGGCGACCGCTGCCCAGGCCATGTAGCCGCCGTTCGGTCCACCGGTGCCCACAAGCACGGTGTCCGCCACCGGCCAGGCCATCCAGGTGCGCCGGTGCGCCGTCCATTCGGCGGGCATGTAGAAGCCACGAGTCGAGGGCATGATGCGTGTCCTAGCCTGATGTCGCGGAAGCGTTATTCGCAGCCGTTGTGCTTGCGCCACATCTCGGCGTCGTGGCCGGCAGGCAGATTGGCGCACGGGTCGTCTGCGCCGTAGCCGCGCAACCGGTTGTACGTCGCAACCTGATGCGGCGTCAGAATGTCCGGCGTCTCCAGATGGGCCACCAGATGCACGTAGCGCAGTTCGCCGCGGACAGCCTCGATCTCCGCGATCATCGCGCGCAGTGTCTCCGCATCGACGTCTCCGGACGCGAACGCCGTGTCGAGATCGCGTTCGAGGTCGACCAGCCGGGCACCCACGCGGATCGCCTCGGCCTGCATCGCCTGACGGATCGTCTCGATCCGCTCGGCCTGATCGGGGGTCAGCGCGATGTCCTCGCGCATCTCCAGGATATGTGCCGGTCCCGGCATACCGTTCAGCTCGGCGGCCTTGGCAAGGCCCCAGCCACGCCCGTTGAGGAGATCGTCGACATCCGCAGCCGAGAGGCTCTTGATGGTTCGCGCCTCCTCGCCCGCATAGGGCGATACGTGGCTACTGTGATCTGTTTCCGACGCGCCAGCGAGTGCGGTCCCTGCCAGAACCGCAGCGATCGACAGAATTACGAAACTGGATTTCATGAGCGTCCTCCGAAACGATGCCACACCCTTGCCCGAGACAAATCTAGCCGCCCCAGCGCCAGAAGTCCTGCCCCTCTTTGCCGTAGAAGCGGGCAAGCACCATGTTGTGAACTTCAGATGCGCCGTCGACGAGCCGCGCGCAGCGGGCGTAGCGGTAGATCCACTCCAGGATCGTGTCCTTGGAGTAGCCGCGTGCTCCATTCAGCTGGATCGCCACGTCGGCGGCCTTGTGCAGCGTGTCGGCCACATGGACCTTGGCCATCGACACTTCCTTGCGGGCGAAATCGCCCTGATCCAGCATCCAGGCCGCGTGCATCACCAGGAGCCGGCCGATCTGGATGTCGCGGGCCAGCTCGCCCATCTTGAGCTGCACCGATTCCCGGTCGGCCAGACGCATGCCGAACCCTTCGCGCCGCGCCGTGTACTCGGCCGCGATCTCCATGCAGCGCTTGGAAAGGCCAAGCCAGCGCATGCAATGAGTCAGCCGTGCGGGGCCAAGCCGGATCTGCGTGGCCTTGAGCCCATCGCCGATCTCCATCAGGCGGTTCTCGTCGGGGATTTCCAGCCCGTCGAATTCGAGTTCGCAGACACCGCCGTGCTCGTCGGGGCCCATGTTCTCGATACGCCGCAGGATCTTCCAGCCGGGCTGGTCGCGGTGGAACAGAAAGGCTGTGAGATGCCGGCGCTTTTCGTCCGGGTCCGGATCGGTCCGGGCGATCAGGATGAAGTGCTTGGCGACGTCGGCAGCCGAGATGAACCACTTGCGACCGCGTATAACCCATTTGTCACCTTCACGTAGCGCCGTGGTCTGGATCATGCCCGGATCGGAACCGCCGCCGGGATGCGGCTCGGTCATCACGAACGACGTGTTGACCGCCCCGTCGATGATCGGCTGCAGCCAGGTATCCTTCTGGTCCTCGCGCGCCACCATCGAGAGGAGCCGCATGTTTCCGTCGTCCGGCGCGGCGCAATTGATGCACGAGGGACCGAAGATCGAGCGGTTGGCCTCTTCGTAGAGTGCCGCCTGCCCAACCATCGGCAGGCCCAGCCCGCCGCGTTCGACCGGCATCTGCGGAGCGTAGATGCCGGCGGCTCGCGCCTTGGCCCGCATCCGGTCGCGCAGGTCGAGGCGGATGTTCTCGTAGTCGTCGTAGCTCGCCGGATCGGATTCCAGCGGCTCGATCTCTTCGGCGATGAAGGCCCGCACCTTGCCGCGCAGGCTGTCGATCTCAGGCGATAATGTGAAGTTCATGAGCGCTCCCGTCGTTTTGACGGGGACAATCGCCGCTCACGCGGCCTCCGGCAAGACCCATCGTGCCCGATCAGTCCGATTTGGACACGTGTTCAGGTTTTCCCTTCCGCTCGGTGGAGGCCATGTCCTCAAGCTCGCTCTCGCTCATGGATTCGTACATCTGCTTCGACGCGCCCTTCAGGCTCGACACCTTGGTCTCGCCGCGCTTGGCCGCCAGCGCCGCGCCGGCGGCCTTTTGCTGGGCTTTGGATTGTGCAGGCATGACAGGAACTCCCTCGGTTCGGTTGATCCGAGTGAGTAACCCGCGACGGCCGGGTGCGGTTCCAGCCGATTGACCGGATAGGGTTTAGAGAACGAGCCCGCCGTCGACGATGATCGACGTGCCGGTAATGAAGGCGCCGGCCTCAGAGGCGAGCAGGAGAAGCGTGCCGTCGAGATCCTGCGTGTCGCCGAGCCGCTTCATCGGCACGGTCCGCTGGATCATCTGCTGGCCGCGCTCGGTGGCAAAGAAATCGCTGTTGATCTCTGTTTCGATATAGCCTGGGCAGATCGCGTTGACGCGAATGTTCGAAGACGCGAATTCCAGGCCCATCGCCTTTGTCAGCTGCACGACGCCGGCCTTGGCGGCGGCATAGGCACCGAGCGTCTTGCCAACCTTGAAAGCGATCGCCGAGGCGATATTGACGATCGAGCCGCCATTGCCGTTGGCGCTCATCCGCCTTGCTGCTTCCTGGCCAACGAAGAATACGCCATCTAGATCGGTGCCGAGCACCTTGCGCCAGTCCTCGGCACTCATGTCCATCAGCATCGCTTCGACGGCGAGGCCGGCATTGTTGATCAGGATGTCGACTGGACCGAATGCGGCTTCCGCGGCATCGAACGCGGCGGGGATCGCCGATTGATCGGTCACGTCGAGCGCGACGCACGCGGCCCGCCCCCCGGACTGCTCGATCGCCGCCTTGAGGCTTTCCAGGCGCTCGACTCGCCTGGCCGCCAGCACCACATTGGCGCCGTTTGCCGCCAATACCTCGGCGAACCGCCAGCCCAGACCGCTCGAGGCTCCGGTCACCAGCGCCGTCCGACCGGTAAGGTCGAACAGCGCGTTCGCACTCTTCATTGCTGTGTTCTTTATTACCATTCCCCGACCACTATCCTCATCCGTATACCAGCGTGGGCAACCACGTCGCGAGGCTCGGCAGATACCACAACACGACGAGCGCGATAAGCTGGATGAACACAAATGGGATGATGCCGCGATAGATATCCATTGTGCTGACCGAGGCCGGCGCCACACCGCGCAGGTAGAACAGCGCGAAACCGAACGGCGG
>CAJQNW010000180.1 GCA_905479765.1 uncultured Tepidamorphus sp.
GCCACGACCTCGCCCGTGCCAAGCTGTCGGGCTATCTTGAACATCCCAGCTCCGTTTCGCGGCGCTATCCGCGCTCCGACAAGAGCCTCCCGGCGGAATACGCCCGCACGATTTCGATGATGCGCACCGGCGACTACAGCAGCGCGCTGGCCAATGCCGACAAGCTGATCGCCGCCAATCCGAACTACGCCTATTTCTGGGAACTCAAGGGCGACTTGCTGGTCAAGTCCGGGCGGCCGCGCGAGGCGATCGGCCCGTATCAGAAGGCCGTGTCGATGGCACCGCATCCGGGCCTCATCAAGGTCGCGCTGGGCTCGGCGCTGGTCGCAGCGGACGACCCGGCGCTTCTGAACGAGGGAATCAAGCAGCTTTCGAGCGGCCTGCAGCAGGAGCCGGATTTTGTCGCCGGCTACCGGCAACTGGCGATCGCCTACGGCAAGGCCGGACGGGTACCGGATGCGGAACTCGCGACGGCGCAAGAGCACTTCAGCCGGGGCGACTACGAGATGGCGCACCGGTTCGCGCAGCGCGCCAAGCAGGGGCTGAAACCCGGGTCGCCGCCGTGGCTGCGTGCTGACGATATTTTGAAATACAAGCCGCCCCGTACGTGATAACTGGGCACGCAGTATTCGGGGCGTAAAATTGAAGGCGAAGGACATCGCCTGTCAGATACGGGACACTAGACATGACAAGACTGCCCATCGTTCTTTCCGGCCTGGCCCTGATCGTCGCCATCATTGCGGCGGTCGGCGCGTTTCGCGACAAGCCAACAGAAGTCGCGGGAATGGACGAAGCAAGCGTCGTCGCCCTGGTCGACGGGAAGATCAAGGCGATGGCGGACGAAATGGCAGCGGCGGCGGCGACACCGGCTGATGATTCAGCGACCGCCGAGGCACCTGCCCTCGACCCGGACGCAATCGGTCCGATCGTGCGCGACTACATGGTCGCCCATCCGGAGATCCTCGAGGACGTGATGGTGGCGCTCGAGGAGAAGCGCGAGCGTGACCAGGTCGTCGCCCAGTCGGAGGCGCTGGACCAGAACCGCGAGGCGATCTTCAACTCACAGAATTCCGCCGTTGTAGGCAACCCGGCCGGCGACGTTACGCTGGTGGAGTTCTTCGACTACAACTGCGGCTACTGCAAGCGGATGCTGCCGGCGCTGGTGGATCTGCTCGACTCCGATCCGAACCTGCGCGTGGTGTTCAAGGAGTGGCCGGTGCTGACGGATGGCTCCGGGGAAGCCGCGCGCGTCGCGCTCGGCGTGCTCAAGGTGGCGCCCGAGAAGTATCTCGACTTCCACGTCGAACTGATGTCGCAGCCCGGCGGCAGCGACGGCATCGGCAAGAAGCGCGCGCTGAAGGTCGTCGAGGACCTCGGCATCGATCTCGCCGCGGTCGAAGCCGCAGCAAAGGA
Source organism: uncultured Tepidamorphus sp. (assembly GCA_905479765.1). Classification (GTDB taxonomy): domain Bacteria; phylum Pseudomonadota; class Alphaproteobacteria; order Rhizobiales; family Tepidamorphaceae; genus Microbaculum. Next base: position 1,414 of record CAJQNW010000180.1, read on the forward strand.
CCCGGCCGTCGACGAGCAGATCGCCGAAAACTACAAGATCGCCGAGGACCTCGGATTGCGGGGCACACCGTCCTATGTGGTCGGGGAAGAAGTGATCCCCGGCGCGGTCAGTTTCGAAACCTTGCGCGAAAAGATCGACACTGCCCGCGAGGCTGCTTGTCAGACCTGCTAGGGTCGCGACATCGGACAGATAATCCGCGGCATGGGATTTCCCTGAAGAACGACGTAGGTTTACGGACGCGATTTGCGGATCGCGTCCGAACCGTTATGTATGGACCCGCGCCGGGCAGTCCGGCGGAAAAGGACATGACCGGGCCCAAAGAGGCCGCCGGCGGGATGGATGAACATGGCAGAATCCGGACGGGATATCGATCAGAACCTCATCCGTGAGCTCGCGGGTCTCCTCACCGAGACAGACCTCAGCGAAATCGAGATCGAGCAGAACGGCGTCAGGGTCCGCGTCGCACGCACCCTGACGGTGACGGCAGCCGCGCCGGCGCCCGTGGCCGCAGCGGCGTCCGCAGCCGCGCCTCAGGCCGGCGCAGGGCAGAGCGCCGAGCCAGCCCTCCAGCCCGGCACCGTGACGTCGCCGATGGTCGGCACCGCCTACCTCTCGCCGGAGCCGGGCGCCCCCGCTTTCGTCGAAGTCGGCTCGACCGTCCGGGAGGGGCAGACCCTTATGATTGTCGAGGCGATGAAGACAATGAACCAGATTCCCGCGCCGAAAGCGGGTACGGTAACCGCGATCCTCGTCGAGGACGGCCAGCCGGTCGAATTCGGCGAGCCGATGCTCGTCATCGTATAAGCCGTTTCACGGACAGATCCGCACAGGCCCGCTTTCGTGTTCGACAAGATCCTCATCGCCAATCGCGGGGAAATCGCCTTGCGGGTGCTGCGCGCCTGCAAGGAACTCGGCATTTCCACCGTCGCCGTGCACTCGACGGCCGACGCCAACGCCATGCATGTGCGTCTGGCCGACGAGAGCGTGTGCATCGGGCCGCCGCCGGCGCGCGACAGCTATCTGAACGTACCGGCCATCCTGTCGGCCTGTGAGATCACCGGCGCGGACGCCGTGCATCCAGGCTACGGGTTCCTGTCCGAGAACGCCCGGTTCGCCGAGATCCTGCGCGCCCACGACATCGCCTTCATCGGCCCCTCGCCGGAACATATCAGCATCATGGGCGACAAGATCGAGGCCAAGCGCACCGCCGCGCGGCTCGGCATTCCTGTCGTGCCCGGGTCGGACGGGGCGGTTGCAAGCGAGGAAGAAGCCTTTCGTATCGCCGCCGAGATCGGCTATCCGGTGCTGATCAAGGCCGCTGCCGGCGGTGGCGGACGCGGCATGAAGGTCGCCAGGAGTGCCGACGATCTGGCCGAGGCGTTCTCGACCGCGCGTGCCGAGGCGAAGGCCGCGTTCGGCGACGACGCGATGTATATCGAGAAGTACCTCAGCCTTCCCCGCCACATCGAGATCCAGGTGTTCGGCGACGGCAAGGGCCATGGCGTTCATCTGGGTGAACGCGACTGCTCGCTGCAGCGGCGCCACCAGAAAGTCTGGGAAGAGGCCCCCTCGCCCGGCATCAATGCCAAGGAGCGCGCGGAAATCGGCGCGCGCTCGGCCAAGGCGATTGCCGATCTCGGTTATTCCGGCGCCGGCACCATCGAATTCCTCTACGAGAACGGCGAGTTCTACTTCATCGAGATGAACACCCGGCTGCAGGTCGAACATCCGGTAACCGAGATGATCACCGGCATCGATCTGGTCAACGAGCAGATCCGGGTCGCCTCGGGCGGCTCGCTGTCGGTCACACAGGACGACATCGTCTTCAACGGACATGCCATCGAGTGCCGGATCAACGCCGAGCATCCGGCGACCTTCCAGCCCTCGCCCGGCAAGATCAACTACTACTATCCGCCCGGCGGCCTGGGCGTCCGCGTCGATTCGGCGGTCTATCAGGGCTATACGATCCCGCCCTACTACGACAGCCTGATCGGCAAGCTGATCGTCCATGGGCGCGACCGCCCCGAGGCGCTGCAACGCCTGCGCCGCGCGCTGGGCGAGTTGATCATCGACGGGATCGACACGACGGTGCCGCTGTTCTTCGATCTGCTGGACGCGCCCGATGTGCAAAGCGGCGACTACAACATCCACTGGCTCGAGAAGTTTCTCGACCGGACGCTGAAGGCCTGAACGCGATCAGGGGGGCGCGGCCCCCCTC
>CAJQNW010000181.1 GCA_905479765.1 uncultured Tepidamorphus sp.
GCCCACAACGCCTCAAGGCGCTCGATCTGCTCATGGTGCCCGCGTGCGATCAGTGTCTCACGCGCGGTGCCGGGATCAAACTCCGGCATCGCCGCGATATCGAGCAACGCGCTGCGCAACCCGTTTAGGTCGCGGCCGGCAAGCTCCATATGCGCTATCGCTTCGGCCCGTTCGGCCAAAAGATCCGGGTGATTAATCAGCGCGAGCAATAGAATACCCTCGCTACGCGGCAGCGCCTGGCTGGCACCGGTTAAGCGACGCGCCAGATCGGAACTCGCACGCCCCGGCCCGGAGTTGGCCGAAAATCCCCCCAAAGATCCCGCTGCGGCACGATCGGCGCCGCGCTGCCAGGCCGATCTCTCGCGGTACTGGCCGCGCTGCTGGTCGTTGCGGCCGCCCCGGCCCCAGTCGGACCGGTTTCCGCCGCGGTCGTTTCTGCGTCCAAAAAAATCCGCCAGCTTGTCGCGGAACCGCTCGCCGTAGTGCCGGCGCACGCGATTGTCCGGAATCCGGCTAATCGTTTCCGCAAGCCGTTTTTCGAAGGCCGCCCGCCGCTCCGGGGTGTCCAGCGGCGAGGCCTCGACTTCGCGGGTCCACAGCATATCGGCCAGCGGACGGGCCTTGTGGATCACCTCGCCAAGCGCTGCTGCACCGGACTCGCGTACCAGATCGTCCGGGTCCTGGCCTTCCGGCAGCAGCGCGAACCGCAGGCTTTTGCCCGCCTGCAGATGCGGCAGCGCCAGGTCGGCGGCGCGAAAGGCCGCGCGCATGCCGGCCGCATCGCCGTCGAAGCACAGGATAGGTTCATCGGCGACGCGCCACATCAGGCCGAGCTGGTCGTCCGTCAGTGCCGTGCCCAGCGGCGCGACCGAATTGGCGAACCCCGCCCTGGTCAGCGCGACGACGTCCATGTAGCCCTCGGCGACGATGATCGTGCCGCCCGCGGGCCCCGTACCTTGAGCGGCGCGGCGGGCGGCGGCCATGTTGAACAGGATCCGCCCCTTGTGGAACAGCTCGGTTTCCGGGGAATTCAGGTACTTCGGCTTCTGTTCCGACCTCAGCGCCCGGCCGCCGAAGGCGATGACCCGGTTCTGCAGGTCGGTGATCGGAAAGATCACCCGGTCGCGAAACCGGTCGAACGGCACGGCGACATCGCTGCCGGTGATAACCAGACCGGCCTTGGCCATCGCCTCGCCGTCGATCCCGAGCTTGCCCAGGTGCTCCTTCAGGGCATACCGCCCGCCCGGCGCGTAGCCGATACGAAACTGGCGCAGGGTCTTTTCGTCCAGCTCGCGATTGGCGAGGTACTCGCGCGCCTGGCGCCCGGCCGGCCCTGTCAGACTCGCCTCAAAGAAGGCCGCGGCCGCCTCCATCACATGATGCAGACCGGCGCGTTCCCTCTCGCGTTCCTCGGCACGCGGGTCGGCCTTGGGCATCACCACCCCCGCATCGCTCGCCAACCGCTCCACGGCTTCGGGAAAGCTCATTCCCTCCGTTTCCATCAGGAAACGAAAGATGTCGCCATGCTTGCCGGACGAAAAGCAGTGATAGAAGCCCTTCTGGTCGTTCACCGTGAAGGACGGGGATTTTTCGGCGTTGAACGGCGACAATCCGATGAATTCTCGGCCCTGGCGACGCAGTTTCACCTTCCGCCCGACAACGTCGGAAACCGGCAGTCGGGCACGGATCTCGTCGAGCAACGAGGGCGGAAACTTCATCGGGACCAACGATCGTGAGCGAGAACCCGGAATATAGAGCTGCGAATCGCTTGAAGCGAATCGATTCGCAGCTTCGTTGCCGAAAACGTAGGAAGCCCCGGCACCTCGCCGGGGTTTCCAAGCCGGACGCGGCAGTTTACCGCCTCAGTTCAGCATTCCCTTCACGACGGTGGACGCCCGGCCGAAGTCGATCTGGCCGGGGAAGCGCTCCTTCAGGGTTGTCATGCATTTGCCCATATCGCGAAGACCGTTGGCGCCGATATCCTTGACCACGTCCTCGCAAGCGCAGCGCACTTCGTTTTCGGAGAGTTGGCGCGGCAGGAAATCCTTGATGATCTCGATTTCCTCGCGCTCCTGCTCGGCAAGCTCGGTGCGCCCGGCCTCTGCGTAGACGACCGCCGATTCCTCGCGCTGGCGCACCATCTTCTGCAGCAGCTCGCGAATCTCGTCGTCGCTCACATTGTCCTTGCCGCCTGTCCGCGCCGCGATGTCGCGGTCCTTTACGGCGGCATTGACCAGGCGCAACGTCGCGGTGCGACGTTTTTCCTGGCTTTTCATCGCTTGTTTCAGCGCATCATTGATCTGGTCGCGCAGCATCTTTGTCCGTCCTATTGCCGACAGGTTTGAGAATACCCCAGTGCGCGGTGATCGCGCAACCGCAGGAAATTCCGCAAACCGTTGATATATTTGAGATAAATTCTTGCCCCCGTTCCTTGACGGGGATTTGCGTGTGTCCTAGCTTCCGCCTGGATCCCGATTGGCCGACACATCAACCGCCTTGTCGACTGGACAAGCGGCGGGTCGAGCCCTCACGGCGCGGATATGTAGGGAGCTTTTGATGACGACGCAAGATCCCGTGGAGGGAACCCCCTCCGGGCAGGCGGACGCCTGGGCTGAACCGAAGCCGACAGCGTTGGTGGTACTTGCCGATGGAACCGTGCTGGAAGGCATGGGGCTGGGCGCGACCGGGCATGCTGTCGGCGAGGTGTGCTTCAACACCGCCATGACAGGATATCAGGAAATCCTGACCGATCCCTCCTATGCCGGGCAAATCATCACTTTTACCTTCCCGCACATCGGCAATGTCGGCGCCAATGACGAGGACATCGAGACCATCAACATGGCCGCGGCCTCCGGCGTGCGCGGCTGCATTCTGCGCACCCCGGTCACCGAACCATCCAATTGGCGCGCCGCCCGCAATTTCGGCGAGTGGCTGAAAGTCCGGGGCATCATCGGACTGGCGGGCATCGATACCCGTGCCCTGACCGCGCTGATCCGGGAATCGAGAATGCCCAATGCCGTCATCGCCCACAGTGCGGATGGAACATTCGATATCGAGGCGCTGAAGGTCCAGGCCGCGGGCTGGCCCGGGCTGGAGGGCATGGACCTGGTGCCCACGGTCACCGGTGCGCAAAGTCACGTCTGGGACGAGACGCCCTGGGAATGGGGCACGGGCTACGGCCGGCAGGAGGCGCCGGGCTATCACGTGGTCGCCATCGACTACGGGGCGAAGCGCAACATCCTGCGTCAGCTCGCAGGCCTTGGATGCAAGGTCACCGTGGTGCCGGCAACGACAGACGCTGAACGCATTCTCGAGATGAAGCCCGACGGCGTGTTCCTGTCGAATGGACCGGGCGACCCGGCCGCGACCGGCGACTATGCCGTACCGGTAATCCGCAAGCTGATCGATACGGGTCTGCCGGTTTTCGGCATCTGCCTCGGCCACCAGATGCTCGGCCTCGCCCTTGGCGGATCCACCCTGAAGATGCATCAGGGCCATCACGGCGCCAATCATCCGGTGAAGGATCACACGACCGGCAAGGTCGAGATCACCTCGATGAACCACGGTTTCGCCGTCGACCGCGACAGCCTGCCGGATACGGTCGAGGAGACGCACATCTCGCTGTTCGACGGCTCGAACTGCGGCATCCGGGTGAAAGACAAACCGGTCTTCTCGGTCCAGTACCACCCCGAGGCCTCGCCGGGCCCGATGGACAGCCATTATCTGTTCACGCGGTTCATCAACCTGATCCGGGAAACCAAGGACGAGCCCGCACTCGCCGAGCACTGACGTCCGAACCGGGGAGCACTGCGACATGGCCGGCGCGGATATGAAGACGATGTTCGGGACGGGCGGCACCGATTCATTCCTGGGCCTGCCTGCTGCTGACCTGTCCGCACTTGAGGCCGATGCCGTGATCCTCGGAGCACCCTGCGCGACTCCGTACGCCTCCGTCGGCCCGTATTGCGCCGGCGCGCCGGCCGCGATCCGGCGCGAGATCAATGCCGACGTGCCGAGCCCCCAAAATATGGACTTTGACCTCGGCGGCGTAATCCTTGAAAACGGTTTCCGCGTCTCGGACGCCGGCAACCTCGCCTGGGACGCGGAAGATTCCGAGGCAAACCGCAACCGCATTCGCACAGCCGTCTCCGCGATCCTCGATGCAGGCGCGGTGCCCGTGACGATCGGCGGCGACGATTCGATCCCCACCCCCGTGTTTCAGTCCTTCGCCGGGCGTGGCTCCTTCACGATCCTGCAGATCGACGCCCATATCGACTGGCGCGACGAGGTCGGGGGCGAGCGGTGGGGCCTGTCGTCGACCATGCGCCGCGCGTCCGAGATGGAGCATGTTTCCGCGATCGTCCAGGCCGGCCAGCGCGCCATCGGCTCGGCGCGGCCCGCAGATCACGCCGATGCGCTCGA
>CAJQNW010000182.1 GCA_905479765.1 uncultured Tepidamorphus sp.
AGTTGCGCCCGCCCGCCGGCAATATCGAGTTGGTGGCGCCCTACGCAGAGCAGATCAAACAGATCGTCGACAGCGAGTAGGCGCCAGAGATGTCAGTTGCCGAAAGCACTCGTGCGGAATCCGACAAGACCACCGCCTCCCCCCTCCTCGTCTCACGCGACGGCGCCGTCGCAATGCTGACGATGAACCGGCCGAAGGCGCGAAATGCGTTGGCGGAAGACCTGATCGACGCACTGGCGAGGGCTTTTGCCGAGCTTTCCACCGATGCCGGCGTCAAGGCCATCGTCCTGACAGGGGCGCCGCCGGCGTTCTGCGCGGGCCACGACCTGCGCGAGATGACGGAAGCCCGCTCGCAAGCCGACCTGGGCAAAGCCTATTTCGCGACGATCTTCGAGAAATGCAGCAGCGTGATGCAGGCAATCGTCAATTGCCCGAAGCCGGTGATCGCCGCCGTCGAGGGAATCGCCACCGCCGCCGGCTGCCAGCTGGTGGCGACGTGCGATCTGGCGGTCGCCAGCGAAACTTCTCGCTTCTCGACGCCCGGCGTCAACATCGGCCTGTTCTGTTCCACCCCGATGGTGGCGCTGACGCGCAACGTGGCGCCGAAGCACGCCATGGAGATGCTTTTGACCGGCGACATGCTGGATGCCCATCGCGCCGAGCAAATCGGCCTCGTCAACCGTGTCGCGCCGTCGGGCGGCGCTCTCGGCCAGGCTATGGAGCTAGCCCGGCAGATTGCCGACAAATCGCCGCTGACCGTCAAGATCGGCAAGGAAGCGTTCTATCAACAGCGCCACCTGCCGCTGGCAGACGCCTACGCCTACACCGCCCGGGTCATGACCGAGAACATGCTGGCGCGCGACGCCGAGGAAGGCATCGGCGCCTTCCTGGACAAGCGCGCGGCGGTCTGGACCGGGGAATAGCGGTTTTCATGAATCACGACAGCTACCCGGACGCGTATATCCGCGAGATCCTCGACAGTTGCCGCGTCATCGCCATGGTCGGCGCCAGCGCCAATACCGTGCGGCCAAGTTACTTCGTGCTGAAGTACATGCTGGAAAAAGGTTACCGTGTGATCCCGGTCAATCCGGGACAGGCCGGCAAGGACATCCTCGGGCAGCGCGTCTACGCGAGCCTTTCGGATATTCCGGAACCCATCGACATGGTCGATATCTTCCGCGCCTCGGAGGCCGCCGACGGTATTGTCGACGAAGCGCTCGCGCTTGAACCGCGCCCCAAGGTGATATGGATGCAGCTGAGCGTGCGCAACGACGAGGCCGCGGCCAAGGCAGAAGCCGCCGGCCTGAAGGTCGTCATGAACCGCTGCCCGAAGATCGAGTACGGGCGGCTGTCGGGCGAGATTGCCTGGGCCGGCGTCAACCGGCGCACGGTGTCCAGCAAGCGTCCGGTTTTGTCGGGAGGCGGCTTTCAACGCCTCGGTTTGGGAAAAGGCAGAACTTCGAACTAAAACAGGGTTTCGGATCGAAACAAGCTTGAATAGCTTCTGTTCAAACCCACATTGACGCGATTTTTTAACACCTGTTTGAAAATTGTCGCGTCGCAATCGAGACGCCGCACCAGGAGGAAACATCAATGAGTGAAGACCACGTACCCGGTTTCAATACCCTGTCGATCCATGCCGGCGCCCAGCCCGACCCGACCACGGGGGCGCGCGCGACGCCGATCTACCAGACCACCTCGTTCGTCTTCGAGGACGTCGACCATGCCGCATCGCTGTTCGGCCTGCAGGCCTTCGGCAACATCTACACGCGCATCGGCAATCCGACCTGCGCGGTGCTGGAAGAGCGCGTCGCAGCGCTGGAAGGCGGCACGGCGGCTCTCGCGGTCGCATCCGGTCACGCCGCCCAGCTCATCGTCATGCACACGCTGCTGCAGCCCGGCGACGAGTTCATCGCCGGCACCCAGCTCTATGGCGGCTCGATCAACCAGTTCAACCACGCCTTCAAGAAGTTCGACTGGCACGTCGCCTGGGCGGATTCCACGGACGTCTCCAGCTTCGAGAAAGCGGTGACGCCGAAGACCAAGGCGATCTTCATCGAATCGGTCGCCAATCCCGGCGGCGTCGTCGTCGACATCGAAGGCATCGCGCAGGTCGCCCGCCGCGCCGGTGTGCCGCTGATCGTCGACAATACACTGGCCTCTCCCTATCTGTGCCGGCCCTTCGAGCACGGTGCCGACATCGTCGTGCATTCGGCGACCAAGTTCCTCGGTGGCCACGGCAATTCGATCGGCGGCGTCATCGTCGACGGCGGTACGTTCAACTGGATGCGTGAGGGTCGCTACCCGACGCTTTCGGAGCCCTGCGAATCCTACCAGGGCATGGTGCTGGGCGAGACGTTCGGCAATTTCGCCTTCGCGATCGCCTGCCGGGTGCTGGGCCTGCGCGATCTCGGCGCGGCCCTGTCGCCGTTCAACGCGTTCCTGCTCGTCACCGGTATCGAGACGCTGTCGCTGCGAATGGACCGGCACTGCGCGAATGCGGTCGCGGTGGCCGAGTTCCTGTCGAGCCATCCGAAAGTGGCCTGGGTCTCCTATTCCGGCCTGCCGGGCGACCGCTATCACGCGCTACAGCAGAAATATTGCCCGAAGGGCGGGGGCGCGGTCTTCACCTTCGGCGTCAAAGGCGGCTACGACGCCGGCGTCAAGGTGGTGTCGAACGTTCAGCTGTTCTCGCACCTGGCCAACATCGGCGATACGCGCAGCCTGATCATCCATCCTGCCTCGACGACCCATCGTCAGCTGTCGGACCAGCAGAAGACGTCGGCGGGAGCCGGTCCGGACGTCATTCGCGTGTCGATCGGCATCGAGGACAAGGAAGACATCATTGCGGATCTCGATCAGGCGCTGGCTTCAGCCTGACCGGCGTCGACGTCCGGACTTCCTGAAACAACGCTCCCGGCGCTCACCGTGCCGGGAGTTCTTCCATCGGGATCTCATCCAGAGGCGTGACTTCGGCGCGCGCGCCCGGCAGCGGAACGGGCCGGCCGAGCGGATGGCGCAGCGCGTAGAAATTCAACACCGCGACCGCCAGCACGATCATCGCGCCGGCCTGATGGGCGAGCGCGATCAGGATCGGCACCCCCATCAACAGCGTAGCGATGCCAAGACCGGCCTGTCCCAGCGTCAGTGCCGCCAGGTAGACCGCCCTCGCCGGAGCGGGCCCCTCGCCTGCCGTCCGCATGGCATCGACGGCGTGGAACAGTGTCACTACAACCAGCAGATAGGCCAATATGCGATGGTCGAACTGCACGGTGGTGATGTTCTCGAAGACGTTGATCCAGGCCGGCGCCTGCATCCACAGGCCCTCGGGGACCAACCGGCCATCCATCATCGGCCAGGTCTGATAGGTGAGACCGGCATCGAGGCCGGCGACCAGCGCGCCGAGAACGATCTGCAGCAATACGAGACAGACGATGAGTCCAGCGGTAAAGCGCAGACGGCCAGGGCTGGGCGCTTCCGGCGACCGCCTTCGCAAACGCTCCGCGATCCAGATCAGATAGGCGAAAATCGCCGAGGCAAGGACTAGGTGCGCCGCCAGCCGGTATTGGCTGACCGAGACGCGGTCAACCAGGCCGCTGGCGACCATGTACCAGCCGAGGGCGCCTTGCAGCCCGCCCAAGACGAAAGCGCCGACAAGCCAGGGCGCCAGCCGGCGTTCCACCCTTCCGGTGGCAAGCAACCAGACGAAGGGAACGAAGAAGACCACGCCGATCAGGCGGCCGAGAAAACGGTGCGCCCATTCCCACCAGTAGATCATCTTGAACTCGGACAGGCTCATGCCCTTGTTGAGCTCACGGTATTGCGGGATCTGCTGGTACTTGTCGAAGGCGTCGAGCCAGTCGTCTTCGCTGAGCGGCGGCACCGCGCCGGTCACCGGGGCCCACTCGGTGATCGACAGGCCGGATTCGGTCAGCCGTGTCGCGCCGCCGACGATCACCATGGTGAAGACCAGCAGCGCCATCAGCCAGAGCCAGTAGCGGATAAAGGGCCGCGCGGCGATCTGCCTCGACGTCGCGTTATCGGAGGGCATTTCCGCCGTTTCGGGAATATTGCTCGTTGGCGTGTTCATCACGTCTGCTTTTCGGGACGTCGGCTGTTCGGGACGTCTACTTCTTGGGGAAACGATCCTTCGTGCGCATCTTCGCCCGCACCCATATTCCGGCGGATTTCAGGCTGCCGGCCGCTTTGTATTTGCCCGACTCGCAGGTACCCGGCTGTAAAACGGCGCCGGATCGGTGGTCATCGGAAAAGTTCCAGTTCACCCAGCTGATCTTACGCTTCTTCATCAGCTTGAGGTAGGCTTTCGACCGCTCGAAGTCGTTTGCTCCATCGCCGCTTGCACTTTGCGTCCCGAACTCCGTGACGAATACGGGCAAGTCCTGCGATGCCCGCGACAGCGCCTCGAAATATTCCGTGCCGTGGGAGGCCGCGTAGAAGTGAAACGTATACATCACGTTCTTGGCCATGACGGGAGCACGGACGATCTCACGCTCGTTTGATCCTTCGGAGACGCCAAGCGACGACCACCCGCGCGTGCCCAGGAGAATGACGGCGTCGCGGTCCTTTTTCCGGATCAACGCCACGATCTGCTCGTGATAGCTTTTAAGCCGCGCCCAGCTGACCCCGTGTGGTTCGTTCGCCACTTCATAGAAGACGTTCGGCCGATCCGCATGACGCGCGGCCATCGCCTTGAAGAAGGTCTTGGCCCGGTCGAGATTCACAAACGGGTCGCCCGGATTGAGCATGTGCCAGTCGATGATGACGTAGAGCCCGCGACGGCTCGCCTTGGCGATCAGCCGGTTGACGATCCGCGTGAATTTGACGGGGTCGGACACATAGCCCCCCTCCTGCACGTACATCGACAGGCGAATGATATCGGCCCCCCAGTGGTCCGCGAGGGTATTGAAGGATTTTCCCGAGAGACACGAACTGTACCACTGCAGTCCGTGGGTGCTCATTCCCCGCAACTGGATCGGATGGCCATGCTCGTTGCAGAGCTTGGTTCCGCAAACCGAAAGTCTGCCGTTGACGTCAACCGGACTTCCCGCGGGAAAAGCCCCCACAGGCATCGCCGCACCGGCCATGAGCAAGACCATGGCCAGCGCCGACAGAACGCAGTTGATCGGCCGACGGCTCATTGGCAACCTCCTGCGCCTCGACTATCCGACAATCCCGATCATGCGAAACACTTGGAATCGGACGGAAATCCGTGTCGGGACAATCCAGGATGTCCCGCTCTCGCCTAATTGAACGGCTTACACTACACAAACGAAATGGGGCCTGAAAGTGGCTCGCCCTTAACCGCCGCTTGGTTTGGCTCACCGTTTTGCATAGTTAGTACGGTCGAGGCGACCGGCAGTTGAGAAACGCGGCACCGTGCCGCCTGTCGACTCAGCTTCAAGACCTCACAAAAGCAGCGGAGGCGCGCGATGGGATTTCATGCAAGACGCTGGATCGGCCTGACCGGACTGGTTTTATTCGTGCTGATCTACGTGGCCACGGCGATGGAGTTCGGCGCGCGGGTGATCGTGCCGATGCATGGAGCCGTGCATTTCGCCTATTACGTGATCGCGGGCTTCGCCTGGACGCTGCCGGCGATGGCCATCATCAAATGGATGCGCCGGGTGCCGCGGCCCGAACAGCGCTGAGGCTTCGGGGGCACGCCCCTACGCGGCGTCGACCTTGCGGAAGCGGTTGAAGAGCGCGAACGGCGCGCCGCTCAGGAACAGGTCGAGGTAGCGCAGCGACTGATAGTCGCCGTTGAGCGAGACGCGCGGCAGCGCCGTCAGATGGTCGGCGTGCTCTGGAAATACCATGCCCGGGCGCGTCGTCACGGCGGTCTCGAAGCCGAGCCGGGCCGCAAGCGCGAATTCGCGCGGGCCCGCCGACGAAGCGTCGCCATAGGGATAGGCGAAATGGCGCGGGCGCTTGCCGATATGCTCGCCGATCAGCCGTCGGCTTTCGGCCATCTCGTATTCAACCTGGGCGTCGGTGAGCTTGGCAAGCGCGGGATGGCTGACGGTGTGGGCGCCGATCGTCACAAGCGGATCGCCGGCGAGCCAGGCGATCTCCTCCCACGTCAGCGCCAGGGATTGAACGATCGCGCCCATGTCGATGCCGGCGCGCTCGGCGATTCCCCGGGCGGTCTCGCGCTTGTCTTCTTCGCTCATGGCGCGAAGCTGCCAGTAGACCGTCTCGTAGGCATCGTATTTGCGTTCGAGCGTATCGCAGGCAAGGGATTTCATCCCCTCGCCTTCCGCAGGCACCTCGATCCGGTCGGCAGCGGCGATGGCGTATTCGAGCGTCAGCCACCACAGTTCGGCGGTGCCGTCGGGCATGCAGGTCGCGACATAGATCGCCATCGGCGCATCGTGGCGTTTCATTACCGGAAAGGCGTGCTCGAGATTGTCGAGATAGCCGTCGTCGAAGGTCAGGCAGGCAAAGCGCCGGTCCGTATCGCTGTCTCCGCCGCCCTCGCCGCGCAGTCGCGCCACGGCCTCGTCTAGGCTGACGATATCCAGGTCGGCCGAGCGCAGCCGCTCGATGACCGTCTCAAGAAACTCAGGCGTGATGGTGAGGATCCGGTTCGGCGCGAAAGCCGGTGGCGGGCCCGGAACCACGTTGTGCAGCGTGAAGATGACGCCGCGCCCACAGGTGAACGGCGCCAGCGCGCGGTGCGCACCGGTGAAATGCAGGGTATCGAGCCCCGCCTTGAAGATGGCCGTCTTGCGCCGGTTCATGCCAGCGGGTTTCCTGTGGATGTCATCACTCTACGTCATTATCGCCAACCAATTGCTAAGCTTTGCTTGATAGGCAACGGGTTTACTGCGTACTGGTTGCAATTGGGGAGCGCGACACGTGGATTTGGTGGGCCTGATCGACTCCGACAGCGGCCGTACTGTCCAAACCGGCGCAGATACCGCGCCGGCGATCGGCGATATCACCGTCTTTCACGACTTCGCGGACGCCGAAGCCATCTGGCGCGGCTTCGAACGCACGGCCGTCACCACCCCCTATCAACGGTTCGACTGGCTGGAAGCCTGGCACCGCCACATCGGGAAAAGGAACGGCTTCAAGCCCCTGATAGTCCATGTCGGCACCGATGATGGCAGAACCGCCTTCATATGGCCGCTGGCAGTCCGGACGTCTGGCAACGTCCGCGTCGCCCATTGGCTTGGTTGCAAGCTCGTCAACTACCGGTTCGGGCTCTATGCGCCGGGGCTGGAAGCCGGGACAGACCGCGCGGCGCTGGTAGAGGTTCTGGACTATTTGCGGGACGAAGCCGGCATCGACACGCTGGCGCTTACCAACCAGCCGGAAGTCTGGAAGGGAACGCGCAATCCACTCCTCAACTTGCCGCATCAGGAGTCGCCGAGTTTCGCCTATTCCCTGCCGCTGCAGTACGATTTCGATGCGCTCTACGCCGAACGCCGCAGCAGTTCGACCCGCAAGAAATGCCGGCGCAACGAGCGACGGATCGAAATGGAGTTCGGGAGCTGCGCCCTGCGCCAGCCCAAGAGCCGGGACGAGGTCGACCGGGTGCTCGATGCCTATTTCGTGCAGAAATCGAACCGGATGCGGGACAAGCACGTCCCCAACATCTTCGCGCTGCCCGGCGTTATGGACTTCTTTCGCGAGATTGCGAATAAAAGCATCGGCGCGGAGGAACCGCTGCTCGACCTGTTCTGGCTGGATGCGGGCGGGCATGTGGGGGCCACATGGGCTGGAACGGTTGCCGGAGGCCGAATGAGCGGGATCATCACGTCGTTCGGTGAAGAGACCTTCGGCCGGTTTCATGCCGGCGAGATCCTGCTGCGCAAAGTCATCGAACACTGCTGCAGGAAGGGCCTGACGGAATTCGACCTCGGCGTCGGCGAAGCCCGGTACAAAAGCAGCTGGTGCTCGCGGACCGATTTCCTGTTCGACAGCTTCGTGCCCCTGAGCGCGGCAGGATGGATGCATTCAACCGTCACCAAAACCGGTTTCCGGCTGAAGCGGGCCGCCAAGCGATCGGACTTCCT
>CAJQNW010000183.1 GCA_905479765.1 uncultured Tepidamorphus sp.
GATCGGCACGCCCCAGGCGCGCTGACGCGAGATCACCCAGTCGGGGCGGTCCTTGATCATGCCATTGAGGCGGTTGCGGCCAGCCTCGGGCACGAACCGGGTCTCGGAGATCGCTTTCAGCGCCTTGCCGCGCAGGCCGTCGGCGCCCTTGCCGTCCTCCATCGAGATGAACCACTGCGGCGTGTTGCGAAAGATGACCGGCTTCTTGGAACGCCAGGAATGGGGATACTGGTGCTTGAGCCGGCCGCGACCGACCATGTTGCCGGCAGCGCTCAGGGCGTCGATCACCGCTTGGTTCGCGTCGCCCTTGTCGCCCTTGTCGGTGAGCACGCGCTTGCCGCCAAAGCCCGGTGCGTCCTTGGTGAAGTAGCCGTCGGCGTCGACCGTGTAGGGGATCGTCGGGTCGATGCCGCGTTCTTCGAGTGCGACCTTGTTGTCCATCCAAGCCTCGAAGTCCTCCACGCCGTGGCCGGGCGCTGTGTGCACGAAGCCGGTGCCCGCCTCGTCGGTGACGTGGTCGCCTGCCAGCAGCGGCACCTTGAAGCCGTAGCCGCCGTCAAGGCCGGCCAGCGGGTGGGCGCAGACCATCTCGCCGGGTTCGGCGTAATCGATGTCGCGTATACGCTCGTAGTGCTCGACGCGGGCCGACTTCATGACGTCGGCGGCAAGCTTGTCGGCGAGCACGTAGAGATCGCCGGGCTTTGCCCAGTTGTCCTCGGGCGCCTCGACCACCTTGTAGAGGCCGTATTCGATGCGCGGGCTGAACGCGATCGCCCGGTTGCCGGGGATCGTCCAGGGCGTCGTCGTCCAGATTACCACCGAGGCGCTGCCGGCTTCCGGTCCCTCGACGATCGGGAACTTCACGAAGATCGTGTCGGACGTGTAGTCGTGATACTCGACCTCGGCCTCGGCGAGCGCCGTCTTTTCCACGACCGACCACATCACCGGCTTGGAGCCGCGATAGAGCCCGCCGTTCATGGCGAACTTCATCAGCTCGCGGGCAATCTGCGCTTCCGCGGCGAAACTCATCGTCGTGTAGGGGTTGTCCCAGTCGCCCTCGACGCCGAGCCGGCGGAACTGTGCCTTCTGCACGCCGATCCAGTGCTGGGCGAACTGCCGGCATTCCTGGCGGAACTCGTTGACCGGAACGTCGTCCTTGTCCTTGCCGGACGCGCGGTACTGTTCCTCGATCTTCCATTCGATCGGCAGGCCGTGGCAGTCCCAGCCGGGCACGTAGTTGGAATCGTAGCCGAGCATCTGCTGCGAGCGGGTGACGACGTCCTTGAGGATCTTGTTCAGCGCCGTGCCGATGTGGATGTCGCCGTTGGCGTAGGGCGGGCCGTCGTGCAGAATGTATTTCTCCCGACCCTTGGCGAGTTCGCGCTGGCGCTTGTAGACGTCCAGGCGGTCCCAGCGCTCGAGCAGCTCCGGCTCGCGCTTGGGCAGGCCGGCGCGCATCGGGAATTCGGTCTTCGGCAGGAACAGGGTCTTGGCGTAGTCACGTTTGGCGGCGGAATCGGATCCGTTTGTCATGGTGTCCAGACTAGCTTTCGGGCGATCGTTGGGTGGTTTCGGAAATCAAATCGGCAGTCCCGGCTTCCGGCCCGGCGGGGGCGATTGCCCGCGTCAGACGAAAACCGGGCCAATAATTCGCCGGATCGCGGCCAGGCCGCCTGTCATGACCAGTCCATTCGTACGCATGACGGGCCTTCTAGCAGGACCGGCAGCCCTAATAAAGAGGGGCTTAAACGCCCGACTGATCACCCGCCTGTATCCGCGCCGGTGATCGGCAGCACGGCGGGGCTTTCGGCCTTGCGGCGGCGGGCGCGGAAGACGACGTAGAGGCCGGTGGTGACGATCACCGCGACCCCGACCCAGGTCCAGAAATCCGGGAAATCGCCGAACACCAGGTAGCCGAGCACCGTCGCGCCGACGATTTCGAAATAGGTGATCGGCGCCAGCGTCGAGGCCGGGGCGCGGCCGTAGGCCAGGATAATGAGGAAATGGGCGACCGTCGAGATCAGCCCGACGACGGCAAGCCATCCCCATTGAACCGGCGTCGGCGCGACCGGCGCGATCATCTCGATCCCGGCGAAATAGCCGATGGCGAGCGGGATGCCGACGGCGACGACGTTGACGAAGGCGGTGAAGAAATGCGTCGAAATCGGCCGGGCCGTCGTCGTCACATAGCGTGTGATGATGAGGTAGCCGGCATAACAGGCGGCGGCGGCGATCGGCAGGAGCGCGGCGAGGCCGAACAGGCCGGAGCCCGGCCTGACGATGATCACTGCACCCACCAGGCCGATGGCGACTGCCGTCCAGCGCCGCGGCCCCACCACCTCGCCCAGCACCAGCGCCGACAGTGCGGTCACCATCAGCGGGGCGACGAAGACGAGCGCAATGGCGTCGGCCAGCGGCATCAGCACGATAGCCGAGACGAAGGAGACGTTGGCGCCGGCGATGAACAAGCCACGCATGATCTGCAGGCCGAACGGACGCGGCAGCAGCCCGGCGACGCCCGGCCCGACTAGCACGAAGGGCAGCGTGAACAGCATCTGGAAGAACATCCGCGCCCAGGCTACCTGAACCGGCGGCACGCTGCTTCCCAGAACCTTCATGATGACGTCCTGCATCGGCTGCAGGACGGTCGCCGACAGCATCAGGACGACGCCGATGACGACCTCGCGTTCGCCCAGCCCGGCGGGCTCGCGGGAGGCCGGCGCGCTCATTGTCTGGCGCTCATGGGTAACGCCTCAGCCGGCGTGGCCGGACAGGGGCAGCGTGTCGCCGGAGGCGTCATGGTCTGCGGCGCGGGCGAGCCTGTCGCGGGTTTCCGAAACGTCGAGATGCATCCGCTCGACCAACGCGTCGACGCTGTCGAAGCGCAGTTCGGGGCGGATGAAGGCGACGAACTCGACCTGCACGGTCCGGCCGTAAAGATCAGGCGAGGCGTCGAGGACATGGACTTCGAGCAGCGGCGCGCCGTTGTCGAACTGCGGGCGGCGACCATAGTTGGCGGCGCCCGCGTAGACCGTGTCGCCGACGCGCATGCGCACGGCATAGACGCCGTGCATGAGCCCGGTTTCAGGCGCGAGCCTGATATTGGCGGTGGGAAAGCCCAGGTCGCGGCCGCGCTTTTCGCCGTGAACCACCTCGCCGAGCACGAACCAGCGGTAACCGAGGATACGCGCGGCATCCTCGACGCGGCCCTCGTCCAGCGCCTGGCGCGCGCCGCTCGCCGACCAGACGGTATCGGCTTCGCCGGCCGGAGAGACGATTTCGACGTCGAAACCGTATTCATTGCCGAGTGCCCTCAGCACGTCGGGCGATCCTGCGCGACCTTTGCCGAAGTGAAAATCGTAGCCGACAACGGCGGCGGTGGCACCGAGCCGGTCGACCAGAAGCTTGACGACGAATTCCTCCGCGGTCATCGCCGCCAGCGCCTTGTCGAAGCCGACCTCGACCACACCGTTCAGACCGACGGCGGCCAGCAGTTCGGCCTTCACATCGGCCGGGGTCAGCCGGAACACCGGCGTTTCCGGCCTGAAGAAGGTGCGCGGGTGCGGCTCGAAGGTCAGCGCCAGCGCCGGGGCGTCACGCTGTCTGGCCATATCGATAACGCGGCTGAGCACTGCCTGATGGCCGCGGTGAACGCCATCGAAGTTGCCGATCGCCACGACGCCACCGCGCAGGCGGACGGCAACCGGGTCGGTATCCCTGATGATGGCGAAGGTCTCGTTCTTCATCGGCCGTGGACTATGGTGAGAAGGCGCTCCGTTACCTTCAGGTGCGCCGCATCGCGGACGCGCGCGAAGGGACCATTACCATCGCCTCGCCGTCAAGCACCGTCTTGGCGTCGACGATGCATTCGCAATGCAGCCGCGCCCGCCGTTTGTCGTCTTCCAGCTCGATCACCTCGACGCGCGCGCGCACCACGTCGCCGATGCGGACGGGCGCGCGGAAGTTGAGGCTCTGCGAGATATAGACGGCGCCGGGCCCCGGCAGCCGCGTGCCCAGAACGGCGGATATCAGGCTTGCCGTATAGAGACCGTGTGCGATGCGCTCGCGAAATGCCGTCTGGGCGGCAAAATGGTCGCTCAGGTGGACCGGATTGTTGTCGCCGGACAGTTTGGCGAAACCGATAACATCGTCGGCCATCACGGTCCGCATGATCTCCTCGATCATGCCGACGCGCAAATCCTCGTAAAAATAGATGTAGCCGGCCGGAGCCACCTGCATGATCGCTTCCCTTTACAAACGCGGGCGCAAACTAGGGGCGCCGGCTGATCAGCGCAATGCAGCATTTTGCGGAAACTGACAATTAACCAACTAAATTATGTGCGGTGCGTTTTAACCCAATTTTCAGCGAGGGTTTCTAGGGTCGCTCCCCTAAAGCAGACGGGCAAACCGCTATTTCGCAGGACGTGGATGGCGGGGGCCGGGGCCCAAAAAAAGTATGGAGAGCTAGGATGGCGATCGACACCGCTATGCCCATTCTCGTCGTCGACGACTACAAGACGATGATCCGCATCATTCGCAATCTTTTGAAGCAGCTTGGATTCAATGACGTCGACGAGGCGACAGATGGAACCGAGGCGCTCCAGAAACTCAAGGCCAAGCAGTACGGCCTGGTGATCTCTGACTGGAACATGGAGCCGATGACGGGCTACGAGCTGCTGCGCCAGGTGCGCGGCGACGAACGCCTGTGCGCCATGCCGTTCATCATGGTTACGGCTGAATCCAAGACCGAAAACGTGGTCGCCGCCAAGAAAGCCGGTGTGAACAACTATATCGTCAAGCCGTTCAACGCAGCGACGCTGAAAACCAAGATCGACGCTGTTTTCGGTGTGTGATCGCGATGGAAAGGCGGGTGTTTGCCTGCCTTTTCCGGAACGGCCCGACATATAAGGGGTTCAAACCATGGCCAAAAAGGCATCGCGTGCCGAGAAGATAGCGCAAGTGATGGACGAAGTCGGCATCGGCAACAGCGGCGACATCACCATCAACGAGATCCTGTCGCTGGCGCAGACCATGACGAAGTCGCTGGACGGCGTGTATCGCGCCGTCGACGCGTCGGTCCAACGCGAATTCCGCGAAATCGGCTCGTATATCGAGGTGATGAAGACGGATATCGCCGGGTTGCAGGCAAACGACCTGCAGGAAACGCACCTGCCCACGGCGGGCAAGGAACTCGATGCCGTGCTGGAGGCCACCGAAGAAGCCACCAACACGATCATGGAGTGCGCTGAATCGATCATGTGCGCGGACGCATCCGACCACGACGCCTACAAGGCGCTGGTCGACGAGCATCTCATGAAGATCTTCGAAGCCTGCTCGTTCCAGGACATCACCGGCCAGCGCATCAGCAAGGTCGTCGAGACCCTGAATATGATCGACGAGCGGGTCAGCCGCTTCGCCAAACGGATGCAGGTCGAGGACGCCGAAGGTCACGCCAACGAGGACGAGGCCGACCGCGCCAGGCGCAAGAAAGACCTCCTGCTTGATGGCCCCCAGGCGAAGGGGGAAGCGATCAACCAGGACGAGGTCGACAACCTGTTCTCGGCCGCTTAAGCGTCTACCAGACCAGTCGCGCCATCACCGCGCGCGGCCACACATCGGCCTGCCGGAACGATTTTTCCAGTCCCGGCAGGTCGAGCGCATCCTCCCGGACCAACTCATTGCCGTGAATGCCCGAGGCGACGAATACCGCGTCCAGGCCGGAACGTTCCGCGCCGGCAAGATCGGTGCGCAGGCTGTCGCCGATTGCAATCACGCGTGAACGACCGACCGCTTTCCCAGCCGACTTGTCCAGACGCGCCAGCGCCTCATCGTAGATTGGCGGGTGCGGCTTGCCTGCCCACAGCACAGTGCCGCCCAGATCCTCGTAGGCATCGGCCAGCGCGCCCGCACAAAAGAGCAGTTCGTCGCCCCGCTCGACGATGACGTCGGGATTGGCGCAGATCATCTCGACGTCGCGCGCCCGGAAGGCAGCCAGCATGTCGGCGTAGTCCTCGGGCGTTTCGGTATTGTCGTCGAACAACCCGGTATTGACCACCAGTTCGGCGTCGGCCGCGTCGACGATCCGCATCCCGAGCCCCTCGAAAACGCCGCGATCGCGGTCGGGACCGAGATGATACGCCTTGAGGTGCGCGCGTTCAGACAGCATCGAGCGGGTCAGGTCGCCCGAACTGACGATCGCGTCGTAGCAATGGTGCGGGACCTTCAAACGATCCAGCATTTCGCGGATCGGGGCGGCCGGGCGCGGTGCGTTGGTGATCAGAACGACATGGCCGCCCTGCTCGCGGAACATGAAGAGCGCCTCACAGGCGTCCGGCCAGGCGCGGACGCCATTATGGACAACCCCCCAGATGTCGCAGAGAATGCCGTCGTAATTCTGGGCGAGTTCGCGAAACCGGAGCAGAACTTCGGGATGGCGCATATCGGAGTGTTCCGGAAATCCGCGACCTTCGTGATCCATCGATCAGGACACCACTCAGGCACTGACGCCGCGCCGGGCGGACTGCGCCACGTCGGCACGGACCAGGCGCGGTGGTGAGAACAGGTTGCCCTGCCCGAATTTCACCTCGTAGTCGAGGATATCGACCACCTGGGATTCCTTCTCGACGCGCGTCGCGATCAGGGTGATCCCGAAACGGGCGAGAAGCGCGGAAAAATCAGCGGCATGGATGTTGGCCGAAGCGTCGCGCGGCGGATGTATCAGCGTTTCGGCATCGATCTTGACGTAGCGGACACCGTGATCGGAGAGCCTCGCGCCATCGAGGTCGAGGCGGGTGACGTTGTCGAGAGAAAAGCGGAAACCAAGTTCGGCGAGCGCGTCGAGATTGGCAAGTTCGACCGGGCCGAGATCGTCGAAGGCGGCCTGCTTGAACTCGAAGACGATCGAGCCGGCGAGGTTGCGGTTGTCGCCCATGAACTCGACAAATTGCTGAAAAAACTCCCCATCCGACAGGGACCGGGCGGAGATGTTGCAGAAAATTCCGGTCTCGTTGTTCTTTCTGGCGATTTTGCGCAGTACCTGCACGGAACGGAACAACACAGCGTTGTCGATAATCGGCATGATGCCGGTTCGCTCGGCCAGCGGAATGAATTGTTCGGGCAACAGCAAGCGGCCGTCGTCGGTCCGCAACCGTGCCAGCGCCTCGTAGAAGCGCACGCGACGCTGCGGCAACGTGACAATCGACTGCAGGTGGATATCGGGTCCGTGTTCCTCGACGGCGCGTTTCAGCATGATCGCCGCTCCGGCATCGCTCATGCCGGGGAATGCGGAATTCGTCTCGACCTCTATGTCATCATCCGGCTCGTCACCGCCGGCTTCGAGATCGCCAGCCTTCAAATCGTCCGTATCGATCCCGTCGGGATCGAAATCATCGACATCGAGGCCGCCGATACCGAAATCGTCCGGGCCCGCTCTGGTCGGCGGCGGCGCAGGCGTCGAGCCCGGTGCCGGCATCGGGGAGCGCTCGAACTCGGTAATAATCTCCGACAGCACGTCGATCCGGTCGTCGATCTTGCCCATACCGTTGAGGATCGATTCCACACGCTCCTCGATCATATCGTCGATACGCACCGTCAGCGTCGCCTCGATATCTGCAATCCGTTCGCTCAGCGCACCGATCTCGTTGTCGAATCCGGTCGATATTCGGACGACCTCCTGAAGTTCGGCCTCGACCGCCGAGCGCTCCCGGGCGCGGGCGGAGTAGAACTCGGCGAGCACCATGATCAGCAGCGCGGCCAGCCCGATCCAGCCAGCTTCGGCGACGCTCAGGCCGGCGCGCAGATAGAGCAGCGTGGCGAGCGATCCCGAGATCACCACCATGCAGACGGCAACGAACCATGGCGATGCCGACGGCAGCACGGAGCGCGGCGCCGTCAGCTCTTCGAACGGGTCCGCTTCGGCCGAGGAGGTTACTTGCATGGCGCGGATACTAAGTGATTCTCGGCATTTGGTGATGGACGGTTTGGGGCATCCATACGGAAAATTCGCTCAGCAGCCGGCGCCGCCGGCCACAGGCAGTTTCAGCGTGGGCCGGCCGGCCTTCATGACCGTCAGCTCGCCGGCCGAGACGGGAACGTCCTCGGGATCGGTTTCTTCGCCGAAATCCA
Organism: uncultured Tepidamorphus sp.; assembly: GCA_905479765.1. Classification (GTDB taxonomy): domain Bacteria; phylum Pseudomonadota; class Alphaproteobacteria; order Rhizobiales; family Tepidamorphaceae; genus Microbaculum. Next base: position 8,125 of record CAJQNW010000183.1, read on the forward strand.
CCTCGACGACCACGATGATGGTGTTGTCGGAGGAATCGAAGATCTGCCGGGGATACTGGCCGAAGCCGATCGGCTCGCCATCCGCCGCGGTGCGGGAAAAGCTGACCATCACACCGTCGATCATCATCACGGCCGGCATGGTGCCCGACGCTTCGCCGGGCGTGGCGTCGACGAAGACGACCCCCTCCTCGCCGTCACGCGTCAGGAACAGGCCGCAGCCGGATTCGAACGGCAGTTCGGCAAGATCGAGCGCTCCGACATTGGGAATATCTCCCGGCTCGCCCTGCTCGGGCGTCACGGTTGCCGGCGTCGAGACCCGCGAGTCGTCCTTGGCGGGCTGGGCGGGAGGCGTGTCCTCGACGACCTCGACGCCCATCTGGTCGAGTGCGTCGGGAACCACCAGAACGTAAGCGGCGCCCGCAGCGATCAGTATGGCGATTGCCGCCAACAGAATTCGAATCATGACGAGATATCCCGATCGTCGAATGTCAGGCCTATCAGCTGAGCTCACCAAGCAGCTTGCCGAGCCCTTCGAACAAACCAGCGATCTGGTCGCGCGAGATGGTCAGCGGCGGCGACAGGGCGATGGTGTCGCCGGTAATGCGGATCATCGTGTCGTAATCGGCAAAGCCGCGTTCCATCGCCTCGTAGGCGCGGGCGCCGACTGCGCCGGGACGCGATTCCAGATCGATGGCCGCGACCAGGCCGATGGTACGGATGTCGGCGACATCCGGCTTGCCCTTCAGGCTCATCGCCGCGTCGGCCCATTCGTTTTCCAGCTCGCGGGCGCGCTCGAACAGGCCCTCGTCGCGGTAAACGTCGAGCGTGGCGAGAGCGGCGGCCACCGCAACCGGGTGGGCTGAATAGGTGTAGCCGTGGAACAGCTCGATGACGTGCTCGGGGCCGTTCATGAAGGCGTCGTAGATATGCTTGCGCACGATGACGCCACCCATCGGGATCGCGCCCGACGTGACGCCCTTGGCAAAGGTGATCATGTCCGGCACGACGCCGTAGCGCTCGGCGGCCGTGGCGAAACCGAGCCGTCCGAAAGCGGTGATCACCTCGTCGAAGATCAGCAGTATGCCGTGCTTGTCGCAGATCTCGCGCAGCTTCTTGAGATAACCCACGGGCGGCGGCAGCACGCCGGTGGAGCCGGCCATCGGCTCGACAATGACGGCGGCGATGGTGGATGCGTCGTGCAGGGCAACGAGCGACTCCAGTTCGTCGGCCAGGTGCGCGCCCCACTCCGGCTCGCCGCGGGTGAACGCCTGCTCGGCACGGTTATAGGTGTGCGGCAGGTGGTCGGTGCCGGTCAAAAGGCCGCCGAAGAACTTGCGGTTGCCGACGATTCCGCCGACCGAGATGCCGCCGAAGCCGACGCCGTGATAGCCGCGCTGGCGGCCGATCAGGCGGGTCTTGGAACCCTTGCCCTGGATGTTCCAGTAGGCGAGCGCGATCTTCAGCGCCGAATCGACAGCTTCCGAGCCGGAATTGGCGAAGAAAACATGGTCGAGGTCGGCGGGCGCCAGCATCGACAGCCGGTTTGCCAGCTGGAAGGCTTTGGGATGGGAGAACTGGAAGGACGGCGCGTAGTCGAGCTCGGCTGCCTGATTCTGGATCGCCTCGACGATGGGCTGGCGGGCGTGTCCGGCGTTGCAGCACCACAGGCCGGCGGTGGCATCGAGAACGGCGCGCCCGTCGGGCGTATAATAATGGACGTCCTTGGCGCGGGCGATCAGCCGCGGGTTCTTCTTGAACGCCCGGTTCGGCGTGAACGGCATCCAGAAGGCTTCCAGATCGTTGGGTGACAGTTCCGCCGAAGTGTCGAGTTCATGCGCGACGGACATCGAATTCTCCTTGGCCGACAAGAGTATGGGACCGGATTTGCGGTCTTGTTGGTGGCGTGGGTGCGGATGCTAGCAGACGGCCGCAAGGCGCGAAACTGCAAGCCCTGCATCCAGTGCAACCGTTTCTTTACCCTAATAGCGGATTAATCAAGACGTTCGCGGTCGTCAATTCGAGTGAAAAAGGGGTTCGTCCGATCATGGCATCGGCCGAAACACGGTCTCCAGTGTCGCGCCTTCTGATCGTCGATCGCGATCCGGTATTCCGGCGCTTCGTGCGCGAGCAGGTCGCGCCGCGACTTGCTGTCGCAACCGACATCATCGAAGCCGAAACATGGGCCGAGGTCGACGCACGCGACAGCCTCACGAGCGATGCGATCCTGCTCGGGGCGGAGGGGTCCGCGACTGCGACCCTCGACACTCTGAAGCGTGCCCTGCTTGACGCCCCGGTCATCGTCGTCTCCAACGCCGGTTCGCTGGGCCTGGCGGTCACCGCCATGCGGGCGGGCGCTGCGGATTTCCTGGCGCGGCCGACCCGCGTCGAGGCGCTGTGCGAGGCCATCGAGCGCGCGCTTGCCCGGTCCCGGCCTGAAAAAACGACCGGCGCGATCGTTCCCGAACACGCCGCGACCGGGGAGGAACGACCCGCCGATTTCGAGCGTTTCATCGGCCGATCGGAGGCGATGCGGGACGTTTTCGAGATGATTTCGCGAGTCTCCCGCTCGAGGGCACCGGTCTTCGTCACCGGCGAAAGCGGCACCGGCAAGGAACTCACCGCAGAAGCAATCCATACCCGTTCGAGCCGCTCAGGCGCGTTCGTGGCACTGAACTGCGGCGCCATACCGCGCGATCTGATGGAAAGCGAAATCTTCGGCCATGTGCGCGGCGCGTTCACGAGCGCCAATGACGACCGCACCGGCGCCGCCGAACTCGCCGACGGCGGCACACTGTTCCTCGACGAAATCTGCGAGATGGAACTGGGCCTGCAGACCAAGCTCTTGCGCTTCATCCAGACCGGCACGCTGTGTCGGGTCGGCGACACGCGACAGCGCCCCGTCGACGTGCGTTTCGTCTGCGCCACCAACCGCAATCCGGCAACCGAGGTCTCCGCCGGACGGTTCCGCGCCGATCTCTTCTATCGGCTACACGTCCTGCCCGTCCATCTGCCGCCACTTCGGCAGCGGCCAAGCGACATACTGCCGATCGCCGAAGCGGCCCTTCATGCCTTCGGGGAAGAGGAAGGCCGGCACTTTACCGGCTTCGACGCCGAGGCATGCGCCCTGCTGACGGGCTATGAGTGGCCGGGCAACGTCCGGCAATTGCAGAACGTCGTGCGCCGCCTCGTCGTCATGAACGAGGGCGGCAAGGTTTCCGCGCCGATGCTGGCGATGGCGCTCGCCCATGCCGGGCAGCCAGGCGTTGAACGCCTGACGGGTGCGGAAAACCTGATCGGCGCAGCGCCTTTCGCACTATCGACCGGCCAAGCGCAGCAAATCGAGCCGTTCTGGGTTCAGGAGCGCCGCATTATCGAGGATGCGCTCGCGGCCTGTGCGGGAAACGTCACCCAGGCAGCGGCGGCCTTGCAGATCAGCGCTTCGACGATCTATCGCAAGAAGCAAGGCTGGACGGACGATGCGTCCGCTGACGAGGCCTTCAACGCCTCGGCTGCCTGAAAATCTCCTGTTCCACCGTGGCCTTGCCGTTTGTGACATCCTTGCGCCAATATGCACACCAGATGCGGCGGCCCGGATACCGGTCGCTACTGGGGGGTTAAATGACTTTATTACCGAGAAACGCCGCATGCGGCGCTGTTGCCCTTGGGCTGGTGTTGGGTCTCGCGTTTTCGCCTGCGCACGCACAGGACGACCTGAAATCGCTGGCAAGCAAGGCCGAACAGGCCGTTGCCGCGGGCAAGACGCTTGAGGCGATCGAGCTCGCCGACCAATTCAGCCAGGCGGTGTGGAATGCCGCTCCCCTCGCCTTCCGCAAGACCGAACTGGTCGGCAGCGAGCCGACAGCGTTCGGCCAGGACACGCCACGCGCCGACAACGTCTATGGCGTCGACGAGGAAATCCACATCTACGCCGAGCCGGTCGCCTTCGGGTGGCGCCAGGCCGGCGACGGCTTCGAGACCGACATGGTCGCCGATGTGCGGGTCTCGACCACCGACGGCAAGATCATCGCCGGACACAAGGCATTTTCGGAGTTCAAGATCGCCGCGCCCGACCGTAACGCCGACATATTCCTGGCTCTGACCTACGTGTTCGGCGGGCTGGGGGCCGGCGACTACGTCGTGACCACGACGCTGCACGACAGGATCGGCGACAAAACCGCCGCGTTCTCAATTCCGATCACGATCCGTTAGGAAACCCGCCGGTTCAGTCCGTGACGTCGATGGTCACGCGGTCGGGATAGAAGGCCAGGCAGCCGACAATGTCGGCGACGGCTGAAAACGGAGTCTCGTAAGACCACACCGCGTTTTCCCCCGCCGCGCCGAGCGAAGG
>CAJQNW010000184.1 GCA_905479765.1 uncultured Tepidamorphus sp.
ATCACCCAGGAAAGCATCGGCAAGCTGTTCCTAGCCGGCATCCTGCCCGGCCTCGTCGGCATTCTCGGCTATCTGGTCGCCGTGCGGCTTTCGCTGTTCCTCGAAAAGGACACCGCGCAGAAAGTTGACGCGCTGCCGTTCATGGAGCGGGTGCGCGCGACCAAGGGCGTGGTCGGCGTGCTGAGCCTGTTCTTCTGCGTCATGGGCGGTATCTATCTGGGCATCTTCACCGCCACGGAGGCCGCCGGCATCGGCGCCACCGGCGCGTTCCTGCTGGCGCTGCTGCGCGGCCGGCTGACGCTGGCGACGCTCTACGAGGTGCTAGTGGAAACCGCGCGGATGACGGCGATGCTGTTCTTCGTGCTGTTCGGCGCGCTGCTTCTGTCGAACTTCGTCAATCTCGCGGGCATGCCCGGCGACCTGCGCAACTGGATCATGGCGATGGGGGCGCATCCGACCGCCGTGCTGCTCGTCATCCTGGTCATCTACCTGGTGCTCGGCGCGGTGCTGGAATCGATCTCGATGATGCTGCTGACGGTGCCGGTATTCTTCCCGGTCGTGACCGGCCTCGGCGTCGATCCGATCTGGTTCGGCATCTTCGTGGTGATGGCCATCGAGATCAGCCTGATCACGCCGCCGGTGGGCCTCAACGTGTTCGTGCTGAAGTCGATCGTTCCGGAAGTGCCGACCGGCACGATCTTCAAGGGCGTCGTGCCCTTCATCATCATGGATATCCTGCGCGTCCTGCTCCTGATCGGCGTGCCGTCGCTGGCGCTGCTGATCCCCTCGACGATGTGATGGCATGGACAAACATGGGGGCGACGTGCATTCCGCCCGCCTCACCTGCGTCATCCCGGCCGAAGCGAAGCGGAGAGCCGGGATGACGACCGAAAAGTCGGAGTGCAAAAACAAAATCCGGGCGAGAGACTAAAATGGACATAGCCGTACTGGGCGGCGGCAACGGATCGCATGCCGCCGCCGTCGATCTGACCGGACAGGGCCACCGCGTCCGCTTCTGGCGCCGGGACTCAGCAGGCGTCGCAGCGCTGAACGCGGCCGGCAACACACTAACGCTCAAGGACTTCAAGGGGTCGCGCGAGATCGAGATCGCGGTCGTCACCGCCGATATTGGCGAGGCGGTCGCAGGCGCCGACCTGATCGTCTGCCCGGCACCGGCGTTCGCCCAAGGCGACATCGCCCGGGCGATGGCCCCGCATCTTTCCGACGGCCAGGTGGTCTATCTGCCGCCGGGCACCTTCGGTTCGTTCCTGATGGCCCGCGCCGTGCGCGATGCGGGCTCATCGGCGGACGTCGCCTTCGCGGAGACCGGCACTCTGCCTTATCTCACCCGCAAGCACGGGCCGCGCGAGATCGCCATCACGGTTCGCGCGACACGGCTGCCGACCGGGGTGTTCCCGCTGAAGGCCAAGGATCATGCGCTCAAGGTGATTAGCCAGGCCTACGGAAGCGTCGAGGATTGCGGTGACGGGCTGTCGGGCGCGCTGATGAACGCGGGGCCGATCATCCATCCGCCGCTGATCGTCATGAACGCCGGGCCGCTGGAACACTTCGAGCACTGGGACATCCATAACGAGGGGACGCAAGCCTCGGTGCGCCGCGTCACCAACCGGCTCGACGCCGAGCGGGTGGCAGTGCGCGAGGCGCTCGGCTACGGCGCGCCGCACTTTCCCCTGGCCGACCACTACGCGCAGGACGGCGATGAGTGGATGTACGGGCGCAAGGGTCATGAGCAGCTGGTGGATTCCGGCGACTGGCGCGAGCACATCGTGCTGACCGAGCACCGCTACATGCGCGAAGATACCCAGCAGGGTCTCGCCTTCCTGGTCTCGGTCGCCGACTGGGCCGGCGTCGCGGCGCCGACGGCGACTGGGCTGCTGGCGATCGCGTCGGCAATCTGCGACGACGATTTCCACACCAACGGGCGGACGCTGGAAGTGCTGGGCCTGGCGGATCTAGACCGCGCCGGCATGTCGAAACTGCTGTCGGAGGGCCTCTAGATGTCCGATCGGCGAAAGGAAACGATCGCGGCGGCCGGCGCGGGACGGATGGGGCGCGGCATCGCCGTGGTCTTCGCCTACGCGGGCCATCCCGTCACGCTCGTCGACCTGAAAGTGCGCGAGGCCGCCGATGCCGCACGGGTCCGCGACGAAGCGCTTGGCGAGATCAGGCAGACGCTGTCGATGCTGGCGGCCATCGGCCTGATGGGCGAGGAGGCGATCGAGCCGATCTTCGCTCGGGTGGCCTTCGCCACCGCCGAGGAGGCCGGCGACGCGCTCGGCAATGCCGATGTGATCTTCGAGGGCGTGCCCGAGACGAAGGACGCCAAGCGCGAGGCCTTCGCGCTGCTGTCGACGATGGCGCGCGGCGACGCCATCATCGCCTCGACCACCTCGACCATGCTGGCCGACGAGTTGCAGGACATGGTGTCGCCGCCTGAGCGGTTTTTGAACGCGCATTGGCTCAACCCGGCCTTCCTGGTGCCGCTGGTGGAGATCTCGCCCGGCGACAAGACCGATCCGGCGATCACGCAGCGGCTCGTCGCACTGCTCGAAGGCATCGGCAAGGTGCCGGTGGTCTGCAAGGCGAGCCCCGGCTTCATCGTGCCGCGGCTGCAGGCGCTGGCCATGAACGAGGCGGCGCGGCTGGTCGAGGAGGGCGTCGCCAGCGCGGAGGACATCGACAAGGCGACGCGCTACGGGTTCGGGTTCCGCTTCGCCGTGCTCGGCGTGCTGGAGTTCATCGACTGGGGCGGCGGCGACATCCTGTATCACGCCGACAACTACATGACGCAGG
>CAJQNW010000185.1 GCA_905479765.1 uncultured Tepidamorphus sp.
CCGGCGCCCTCACCGTCGTCGTTTCCGGACCGCAAGCGGCCTTCGAGGAAGTCCGGGCGGTAATGGACACCTTCTCGAAGCGGCAGTTCCACGTCGGCGACGGCGAGGAGGCCCGTTATCTGAAGCTTGTCCTGAACGCGCTGGTCGGCGCGACATCGGCGTTACTCGCCGAGGCCCTGACGCTCGGCCAGAAGGGCGGGCTGGATACGGCCACGATGCTGGAGGTGATCGGCGAAAGCTCGGTTGGATCGCCGCTGATCAACTACAAGCGCGAGATGCTGACCTCGCGAGACTACACCGCGCAGTTCACCGCCGGCCAGATGATCAAGGATCTCGACCTGATCCTGGGCAGCGGTCACTCGGGCCACGTACCGCTGCCGCTCTTGTCGGGTGTACGGGAAAGTTTCGAGGCCGCCCTGGCCCAGGGACACGGGAATGACGACTTCTTCATCCTGTTCGAATTGCAGAAGCGGCTGGCGAACATCTAGGGGCGGCGCGCGAGGCCTGGAGCCATGAACGATTACGAACTGCTCCGCGTGATCGACTTCATGGAGAAGGTGCGTACGCCCTTCCTCAACCGCATCCCCGGAGCCGGCGACGACCCCTACTGGAACATCGTGGTGGCGCTCGTGCGCGATCACATCACCGGCCGCATGGTCACGGTATCCTCCCTCGCCCAGATGTCCTCCGCGCCTTACGCCACCGCGGTCCGCAAGATCAACGCCATGATCGACGAGGGGCTGATCACCCTGAAGCCGAAATCGCCGAAGTCCAAAACGAACTCGCTGCACCCTAGCGCCGAACTGCTCGCCGCGTTCATCGAGCAGGCCACCGACGTCAAGGTCCTGGTGGCGCAAACGATTGGCCTGAGGCCCGGCGCGGAAAGCGAGAGCGAATACTATTTCGGCGGCTCGGCCATCGGCTCGCAGACCATTCCGCCGCTGAAACTCGTCGAGCACAGATTGAAGCTCGCCCAGGACGTCCGGTTCCTCCTGCACAACGACAACTACTTCGTCGCGATGCAGAACATGTGGTCGGACATGCGGAACAATCTCGCCTCGCGGTCGGACTTCGAACTGCAGCCGCTGCCGCTTCTGCACGCCCGCGCGCTGGAAAACGCCAGGTCGCCCGAGCCGGTATTCGATGTCGTCAGCATCAACATGCCCTGGCTGGGGGAATTCGCCGAGGCCGGCCTCATCCGGCCGCTCGACGATTTCGTGGCGCGCGGCAATATCCAGGCGCTCGACTTCCACCCTTCCGTCTGGGCCACGGGAATGTGGGCGGACCACCAGTACGGGCTGCCGATTTATTGTACGGCGGAATCGCTGCTGGCCCGCCGCGACCTGTTCGAGACAGCCGGCACGCCCTATCCGCGCCGGTTCGCCGACGTTTTGTCGGTGGGCCGGGCGTTCCATCAGCCCGACAAGGAGATCTACGGGATCAGCTGGAACGGCGCGCGCGGCATGCCGATCGCATCCACCTTCATGTTCCTGATGGGGTGCTGCGGCGCGCCAATCATCAATACGAAGGGCCGCCCGAGGCACCTCAGCCCGCATCCGCCGTCCGGCGCCCAGCAGTCGATCAACATCGATACCGACAGCGGCGAGATCGTCCTCGACTATCTGCATCAGCTGGTCGAGATCTCACCGCCGGGCGTCCTGGAGGCCGACTGGAACGCCGCCCTGAAGACCTTCATGACCGGTCATTCGGCGATGGCGTACTGCTGGACGATGCGCGCGGCGCGATGCGAATACGACCTGCAATCGGTGGTGAAAAGAAAGGTCGAGTACCTGCCCCAGCCGGCCGGACCCAACGGGCAGAACGTGACGCCGCTCGGCGGCTTCCTGCTGACGCTTCCAAGCTCGCTGCCGGACGAGCGCGCCGAACTCGCATTCGAGGCGATAGAATGGATGGCCTCGCGCGAGGCGATGAAGGAGCACGTGAAGAACGGCTTCCCGGTCGCGCCGCGCTTCTCCGTCAGTTCGGATCCGGAAGCAGCCGCGACATCGCCGATCGTCCGGTTCGTCGATCGGCTGGCGCGCCGCAACATCCTGCATTCCTGGCAGCGCCCGCCGATCCCCGCCTACCGCGCCATCGAAGAGACGATCGGCACCGAGATCCATCGCGCCCTTTCCGGCGAGATCGACGACAAGACCGCGCTCAGGATCATACAAGCGTCCGTCGAGAAACTCCTCGGAATCTGAGGAAAGAATGTCTGCTGCCTTCCTCCGGCGCTTCTACCGATGGCGCATGCGTTGAACAGGCGGGCCGGACCGACCGCGACACTTTCGCAGCGATCGGGTTGCGCTCAAAGGTGGCAGCCCGACCTGCGAGCATCACTCATGTACAGGCTTCTAAGATGAGGACCCGGCCGTCTTCTCCTCATCCATGTCGGCGAATGCCGCCTGCGCCAGACGCATGGCGTCGAGCGAAGCCGGTGCACCGCAATAGATTGCCCCTTGCATGACGATTTCGACCACTTCTTCGCGGGTCAGCCCGTTGTTGATCGCGCCACGCACATGCGCCTTAAACTCCTGGGGCCGGTTGAGCGCCATCGTCATGCCCAGGTTGAGGACGCTGCGCAGCCGCCGTTCAAGTCCGGGCCGCCCCCATATCTCGCCCCAGCACCATTCGGTGATCAGTTTCTGCAGGGGTGCCGAATAGTCGTTGGCGGCAGCAAGCGAGCGCTCGACATACGCGTCGCCAAGCACCTCGCGCCTGACCTGAAGCCCCTTCTCAAACAGTTCGCCCTGAAATTCTGCGCGCATCGTGCTCATCGGTTACGGTCCTTCCAGTGATGGTGAATGTGATATCGTGAAAACCAATATTTTGGTCAGTTCGCAGGGCGCGCCAGATCCATGACGGCACCGGCATCGGGCAGGTCCCTCAGCCGCCAAAGAGACTGGGCGAGCAGCGCGGCGTTGAGCCCCGGGCATCCGTAGTCGGCGAGTGCGGCGAACTTCGCGCGAAGCGCTGCGTCGTCCATCGGACGGCCCAGACTGCCCGTGGCCATGGCCTCTTTCACATTCGTTGTCGTGCCGTCGGAGAACGTGATCAGAAGTTCGGCCGCTTCGACCGGAATAGCCGTGTCGACGCCGACAGATGCAACCTTGTCCCGTACTGTCGTGATCGCGGGGTCGGCAACCGCGGCATCGCTGAAATCCGCTGCGCCGGCCGTGCCGCGCATCAGGCTGACTGCGACTGCGTGCTGGGCGCTGACCTGCGCTTCGCGTCCCGTCGTGACATCCGGCCGGTCGGCCCGAGCCTTGAGCAGCGGATTGCCGCGAACCGTAACGCTGGCAACATTCGCTCCATCGAAGCCCGGAAGGGACCTCGCCGCTAGACAAGCATCGATCACCGGGTTGAGCACCACACCGCAGGGATAGGGCTTGAACATGTTGCGGAGGATTTCCCAATGCGTGCCGAGGTCCCGGTCCACAAGATCCGGCCGCGGCACGTCACAGGTCACCTTCAAGAACCCTCGCGGGCCTTCGATAGGCTCCGGTGGGCCCGCTACGCCGCCGCGTGCCATCAGCGCCGACAACAACCCGTTGCGCGCCGCGCCGCCGACGCCGACGCTCTTGGCCATGTGCCCGAGCGTTTCAACGAGACCCGACGACTGTGCCGACGCATTGCCGAGAGCCCAGACAATCTGCGTTTCGCCCAGGCCGAGCAGCTTGGACGCCGCGACTGCCGCCCCGAAAATTCCGCAGGAGGCGGTGATGTGCCAACCGCGGTCGTAATGGCCCGGCGAAATCGCATTCCCCAGCCGGCAGGCGACTTCGACCCCGAGGATGAAGGCGTGCAGGACCTCTGCGCCCGTGAACCGCTGTGTTTCAGCGAGCGCGAATACGACCGGTGCCACGGGCGCGGTGGGATGAATGATCGTACCCGCGTGGGTGTCATCGAAATCGAAGACGTTTGTCGCGGCGGCGTTGAGAAAGGCCGCCGTCGGCGGATCAAAGCGTCGATGGTGCCCGATCACCGTCGCGGTGGCCTTGCCCGAATACGCTCCAAGCGTTGCCGCCAGCCTTTCGACGGCTGTATCGCTCAAGCCGCCGAGCGCCGTACCGAAGCCGTTGAAGATTGCGCGCTCGCCGTGAGCGCGCACCTGTTCCGGTATGTCCTCGAAGCGCGAACCGGCAACGAAAGCGGCGAGCCGGCGCGTCAGGCCGGGCACTACGGCCTCCATGGGAGGTACGCCAGATATGTTTGCGTTCTCGGCCATTGTCGGGTCGCTGCTTTCGCCGTCAGCCGGACGTCTTGCCGCCTTCGACCGTTACACCCGCCCATTCCTCGATCGGTCGGATGATCTCGGTCAGGTCGGCGTCCGGCCCAAGGCGGCCCTTGGTGATGTTGATTAACTGCCGCACAGAAGATCCCACGACCATCGGCACGCCAAGCGCATCGCTTTCCTCGAGACAGAGGCGAATGTCCTTGGCCGAAAGGCCGATCGCGAAGCCGAAATCGAAGTTGCGGGTGAGCACGAACTTCGGAATCTTGTCCGTGGTGGCGTTCGTGCGACCGGTCCCCGCATTGATGACGTCCATCATGACGTCCGGATCGAGCCCGGCCTTGCAGCCCATGACCAACGCCTCCGAGGCGATGGCCAGGGACGTCACCGAGATCAGGTTGTTGATGACCTTGAGCATCTGCCCCATCCAGGGCTCCTCACCGATATGGGTCGGCTTGCCGAGTTGCTCGAGGACGGGCATGACCTTCGGCAGCACGTCGCTGGAGCAGGCAACCATCATCGCCAGCGTGCCCTTTTCGGCGCCGCCGATGCCGCCGCTCACCGGACAATCCACCGGCGCGATACCAGCCGCCTGCAATTCCGCCGACACGACGCGCGCGACACGCGGCCCCGTGGTCGAAAGGTCGACGACGATTTTCGCGCCCTGTCCGTGAACGAGGCCGTTTTCGCCCAACGCCACGGCCTGCACGATTTCCGGTGTGGGCAGCGACATCAAGACGATATCTGCCTCCTCCATGAGGGCCGCCGGCGTGGACACCGGTTTGGCACCCTTTTCTTCCAGTTTCGCGACTGCCGCGGCGTCCACGTCGAATATGCTGACCGCGTATCCCGCATCCAGCAGCCGATGGACCATCGGTGTTCCCATTCGTCCGACTCCGGCGAAACCGACTCTGCTTTTGTTCATTCTCATCTCCTGCGAAGCGCTTGGGCTGGCCTTTCGGCGCCCGTCATGACGAAAGGTTCACTGGCTCCAGGTCGAGCCGCACGATGTCGTGGACGCTGTCGAGGGCTGCCGGATAGCGCTCGAGCACCAGCGGATCGTGGCCTGGAACAATGTGCTGGAGCGAGCTGGCGAGGCGACGCATCGTGTCGTATCCCTTGAGCATGTCGGATGCGCTTTCGAGCACGGGAAACGGCCGGTACTGCTCGAAATTAGCGTAGAAATGCGAGGCATCCGATCCAAGCACGACCCAACCGCGCCGGGTGAGCACCCGAACCACCTGCAGCCCCTTCGAATGACCGCCGACGCGGTGTACCGTGAGGTTCGGCGCGATTTCGGAAACGCCGTCGTGGAAGGCGACACGATCGGCATAGAGCTTGGCGATCATGCTCGCCACATCTTCGTAGTCGAAGGGATGGCGCAGATAGGCGTGGCACATGCACCGGCCGGTGCAATAGGCCATCTCGACGTCCTGCACGTGATAGCGCGCCTTCGGAAACAGGTCGTGGTTGCCGCAATGATCGAAATGCAGGTGCGACAGGATCACGTCCTCGACCGTATCCGGATTGATGCCGATCATCTTCAATCCCTCGCCGACCGGGCGAAGAAGCTCCCGGCCGCGCCTTGCGGCGACTTTTTCGTCGAAGCCGGTATCGAAGACGAAGGTCCGATTCTCGCCCACGATCGCCCAGACGAAATAGTCGAGCGGCATCGGTCCGTCATGCGGATCGCCGCCAACGAAGTTGCCTGCCGCAGTTCTGTGAAAGTGCCCGTAACGAATGGCATACAGCTCGTAAGTGTCGTTCATCGGCTCCTCCTCATCCCCAACGGCTCCCGGGGGCACGGTGGCGCGCGCCGGTCCCGAAGGTGTTATCGCGTGTTCAGCTTGCCAGCCAACCGGCCTCTACCGGAAGCATTGAGCCGGTCATATCGCGGGCGATCGGTCCACACAAAAAGATCAGCAGCGCTCCGACACTGTCCGGGGAGATGAACTGCCCTCCCGGCTGCTTGCCTTCGAGGAACGCCTGCTCGGCAGTCTTGCGGTCGATGTTCTCGCTGGCCATCATCTCGATGATACGGCGGTCCGTTCCAGGTGTAAGGACAGAACCAGGACAGATGCTGTGGCAAGTGACGTCATAGTCGAGGTTCTCCAGCGCGACACTGCGCGTCAGACCGAGCAGAGCTGATTTGGTCGTCACATAGCCAACCCGGTCCGCCGTTCCGCGCAGACCGTAGACCGAGGTGAAATTGAAGATCCGCCCGAAGTTCTGCTCGCGCATGCCAGGCAGCAGCAGCCGGATGGCGTGAAAGGCGGCCGACAGATTGACGGCGAGAGCCGCATCCCACTTGGCGGCCGGAAAATCGACGATCGGCGCGAAGTGACGGACGACGGCATTGTTGACGAGAATATCGACGCCGCCGAACTGCGTCAGCGCCGCGTCGACCAGACCCTGAACCCCCTCACCGGACGAGAGATCGGCCTGTTGGTAGACCACGCGCGCGCCGGTCTCCCGCGCCATGTCTTCGCAGCCGGGCTCAACTTCGGCTGCCGGCTCGATCCCGTTGAGCATGATATCGCAACCGGCCCGCGCCAGCACTTCGGCCATCGACAGGCCCAATCCGCCAACCGACCCCGTAAGCAGCGCACGACGGCCGAGCAGCGGGCGAACCGGCACCGAAGCAGCGTTCGCCTCCAGGTCCCCGGATGACTTCATGATCTGACAAAACGCCCGCAAGTTACCAATTCGACGTGCCTCCACTCGCCTGTGAACGCATCCGAATGCAGCGTTCCCTGTTGCGCTCCGGCGGACAATGATACCGGTAACAGAAACGGGACTATAGTGCCCCCGCAGGACGGGTGCAACCGCGATCGCCGGCAGCCACCGTCAGCCGGACAAGAGGCCTGGATCAGGCGCTCTCGCGCTGGATGACTTCAAATTTAAGGTCGACGACGCTGCCCCGGAGGTGTTCCGCGCCGTCCATGATCCGGCTCAGCAGCATGCGTGCCGAGCGCTCTCCGATATCGTAACGCGGCAGCCGGAGCGTGGTGACGGAGGGCGCGACGTGGCGCAGCAGGTCCACGTCATCGAAGCTCGCAATGGCGATCCGGTCGGGGACCGACCACCCCCTTTTCTGGCATTCGAACAAGGCGCCGACAGCGAGGACATCGCCGGCACAGAACAGGGCGTCGACCTCCGGCACACTGTGGATGACGCGCGCCACCACCTCGGCACCGGCGGCCAACCCCCGCGAGGTTTCGATGACCAATCGGGGGTCCTGTTTCAGGCCGAGCTGAACAAGGGCTGCCTGGTAGCCCTTCAGGCGATCCTGAGACCGATCGTTGTGAACGGAGTAGAGGCTGGCGAACGCGATGTGCTTGTAGCCAAGCCGGCCCAAATGCATGGTCATCGCGTAAGCAGCGTCGAAATTCGAGTAACTCACCACCATATCGAGCGGTTTTTCGGGAATATTGCCGTTTTCGACCACCGGCACGCCCGACTTGCGGATCTTGGCGATGGCCTGCGGCGTGTGCTCGGTGCTGTGCAGCACGAGCCCGCTGACGCGATGGGTCAGGAAGGCGGTGATAAGCTCCTCTTCCTCATTCGGGTCGTAACCGGACTCCGCGATCATCAGCTGAAAGCCGGACTGCCGGATGACGCTCGAGAGCCCCTTGACGGTCTGCGTATAGATCGAGTTGTCGATGCTGGGGACGATGAGTCCAATCGTGGTCGACCGGTTCGACGACAGACTGCTCGCCAGATGATTGGGCAGGTAGCCGATCTCCTTGACGACGCTCAGCACGCGCTCGCGCATCTCGTCGGAAACCTTGCTCGGCTCGTTGAGCGCGCGCGATACCGTCATCGTCGAGACGCCCGCGCGCTTGGCGACATCGCGCATGCGCGCGCTCGATCCGAACTGCCCCTTACGGGGGGAGGATTGCTTAGGCATGATTGGTTTCTCTGCGCATCCTCACCGATATAGGCGTTTCACGGTTGTTCGAACAGGCATGATGGTCTGCTTCGCCTGAACCGAGTTGTTACCGGTATCAAATCTCACTATAACGAAACCTGCGGGCGGAGTCCTGCTGGACCAGGGAGACGGGTATGGAATCGGCAGTTGGTAACGGGATCGACCAGGCGGTTCTGAACTATACCGCAGCCGCGCGCCGCGTTCAGGACCTGCTTCAGCAGGTGCTGACCCAGGTCGCCGGTTACTCGCTGATGCTGATGACATGCGACAGACCCGCTGCGCGCCCCGAAGGATCCATCCTGCTGGCCTGCCAGGCGGCCGAGCGTGCTCACGACGCGTTGCGGGCACTGCACGTGCCTTCCAAGGCCGCACACCATCACCATCACCTTTGCAAGGCGGCCGAGGCAACACGCTGGGCGTTCGCGGCGGCGGAAACCTGCGCGGCCGCGGATGCCAGCGAGGGAGACCGGGACACCCTGACCCGCGCCCTGTGGGCGGCAACCGAACACCTGCGGGCGACGGCCCGTCTTCTGCCCGGCTTCGAGATGGTCGATTTCGGCCAGGCGTGCTGTGCCGTCCATGCACAGGCGGCAATCGCTGCGCGGGCCGAGTAACAAAAACCAACACTACCGGAGGAACGAATGTCGGACTATTCAATCTGGGTTCTCGAATACGCGACTGTCGAGAAATTTCCGTTCAGTGTGATGATGTACGGCCCCCAGCATCAAGGCACGCGAAAGCTGCCTTACGCCTATGCCCTCCTGAAGGGCAAGGGGGAAACCATCCTCATCGACACCGGCTACGACCATGTGAACTTCGGCAAGACCCTGGCCGACGCCTATGGCGTGTCCAACTACCACGGGCCACGTGAGGTGTTGGCGGAATGCGGGGTGGCGCCCGAAGACGTCACGACCGTCCTGGTCACCCATGCCCATTTCGACCACATGGGCGCAATCGAGCATTTCCCCAACGCCAAGTTCTACCTGCAAAAGCGGGAACTGGATAAGTGGGTGTGGGCGCTGACGCTGGGCAACGAGTATCGCTTTCTCGTCGGCGGCGGCGATCCGGCCGACATCGTCAAGGCCGTGGACGCGGCGAAAGAGGGCCGCATGATCCTCGTCGACGGCGACCGCGAGGATGTCTTGCCCGGCATCGACGTGCACCTGGCCGAGGACACGCACACCTATGGCAGCATGTATGTGACCATCCGCAACGACGGTGCGCGCGACAGCGCCGACAAATGGATCTTCGCCGGCGACCTGATCTACACCTACGACAATCTCACCGGGCTCGACCCCGAGGAGCCGCAGATCGTGCCGATCGGCCTTGCCGTCGGCAGCCAGCACAACCTGATCTTTTCCAGCGCCAGGATGCTCGACTCCGTTGGCGGTGAAGCCCGGCGCGTGATCCCGGTCCACGAAGACCGACTGCACAAGGCTTTCCCGTCGCGCCTGACCGACGCCGGGCTGCAGGTCGTCGAAATCGCGCTGGCTGACGGAGAGACGAGCCGGGTCGGCTGATCCGGCTCCGCTGCGTGTACGTGTGTGGCTGCGGGCCGGTCTCGACCGGCCCGGCGTCGACCGGCTTAAAGCTGATCGGCGCCGGCGACGAAGCCGCCGCCGTCGATGACCACGGCTTGACCGGTAATGAATGACGCTGCATCAGACGACAGGAAAAGGACCAGCCGGGCAATTTCCGAAGGATCGCTGACACGGCCCATCGGGATCATCGGCAGGACGACATCCTTGGCAGCCTGCTCGCCGCCGAACATGTCCCTGATCAGCGGCGTCATGACGGAGCCCGGCGCGATCGCATTGACCCGGATGTTCTTCCGGGCGACTTCCAGCGCGACCGAGTTGGTCAGGCCTATGACGCCCCATTTGCTGGCGCAATAGACCGCCGTGGTCGCGAATCCCATCACGCCGAAAAGCGAGGACGTGTTGACGATCGCGCCGCCGCCATGCGCAGTCATGTGCGGCACCTGATGCCTCAGACCCTGGAAGATGCCCTTGAGATTGACGTCGATCAGCAGGTCGAAGTCGCCGTCGTCCAGTTCATGGACCGGCGCGGTTTTTCCCGAGACACCAGCATTGTTGAAGGCGACGTCGATACGCCCGAACCGCTCGAAAGCCTCTTCGTGAAGCGTCTTCATGGCGCTGCCGTCGCGCACATCGACCTCCCGGAACTCATATTCCACGCCTGCCGCCCTCACCTCGTCTCCAAGGCTCTGGCCGAACTCGGCGCCCAGGCCGGACACGAACAGATTCGCGCCGGCTTCCGCGAAGGCGAGCGCGGTCGCGCGCCCGATTCCAGTGGTTCCGCCAATCAACAGGACGTTCTTGCCCGAAAAATCGTAAGTGACCTGCATCTCGTCTATTCCTCCCTGATCACACTGGCCATGGCGCGCCGGACACGCCTCCCGCTCGCCATCGAAGCGCGCGTCCATGACGCCTGCCGGCATCATCGGTACGCGTTCAAATGCAGGTTTGTTGTAAATCGCATTTGATACCGATAACAAGCCCCACCGCGTTCGGATCTTAGGCAGACGGCCCCCTGAATGCCATCCGGCTGCAATTCGCAACGACGTACGGTCCCTGTCCCATGACGACGGTTTCCTGCCTGGACGCTCGAGCGCTGCCTAACGCCACGCGTTGCCCGCGCCACAGGTTTTAATTTAACGTGTTGATATATATAAATATAATTCCATTCCAAGACTCTCCTTCCGATACGCATACCGTGCGGTCGCTCAACAGGTTCCACTGTCTTGCCCCGCTACCGACGCCTGCGCGCAGCGGGCTATTGCAACAACCGCCTATTTATTTCATGATACCGGTACCATGATCGTTCGCATCCTCCTTCATCGAGGTTCGGTTCGGTCGGGGACGGTTTCCGGTTTCGGCTGCATTTGCACCGACGAACGGCAGGGTTTTGATCGGGTTCTAGCGCTCAACCGGGACAGGCAGGGAGCAACGGCGTCGGCGTAGCGGACGGGGGCAGCAGGCTGATGCGGGCATTCGCCGCCCAGCACAATGCCGCGGGTCCATCGCGCCTAACAATTCCAAAAGCAAGTGTTGCTCCATCACGGAGCACATCACCAAGGAGGATCTTACATGCGTAAAATTGTGATG
>CAJQNW010000186.1 GCA_905479765.1 uncultured Tepidamorphus sp.
GCGACTGCTGCGAGGCCCAGGCGCCGATCCGGCTGCCGCGCGGCCGGGACTCGAAATAGGCGTCCGCCTCTGCTTCGGAGACGATCTCGACGGGCCCGCGCAGCCTTACCTGCCGGCGCAGGCTCTTCCAGTGGAATACCATCGCCGCCTTGCGGGCCGACAGGACCTCGCGCCCCTTGGCACTTTCGAAATTGGTGTAGAAAACGAAGCCGGCCTCGTCGTAGCCGCGCATCAGCACCATGCGCACATTGGGCAGACCGGTCTCGTCGACAGTTGCCAACGCCACGGCGGTCGGGTCGTTCGGCTCGCTCGCTTCGGCTTCGGCCAGCCATTCGCCAAACCGCCGAAACGGCACCGCGACATCGACAGCGTTACCGGAATTTAACCCATTTAGCGTTGACTCAATCACCATATTCGCACTCCCGCCGGTAAAGTCCGGCCAAACCCGGCGCACCGGCACAGATGCCAGACCGTTTGATATATCGGAGGAACCTGCGTTTGACGAGATCAGGCGCGCCCGAAATCAGCGTAACCGCCGCATTGAACGCGCTTAACCGGCGTTTCGGCGCGGTGCTTATCGTCGCAGGTCTCGCAGCCGGCTGCTCCATGCCGATCTCGATGCCCCTCGCCTCGATCGCGGCGGCCGACAAACCTGTCCTGGTCACCGGATCGGTGTCCACGGAGGTAGTCGACACAGGAGTCGCCGAACGCGTCGGCTCGGTCGGATGGGCGGCACTTAAGTCGGCTCTGGTGTCGGCTGCCGAACTCGACCAGGACGGACAGGCGTTTGCCTGGAAAAGCCCGGCAGGCACCCAGGATAGCGGCATGGAGGGCACCGTGACCGCCATCGACGCCTTCTTCGACGAAGGCGGCGCGATATGCCGCCGACTCGCCATAACCGCCGTCGCATATGCCCGCACCGACAGTTTCGTCGCCGAGGCCTGCCGTACCGACGGCGGCGGCTGGAACGTCAGTCCGAGCGACAAACCCGCCAGATAGGCGATCCGCGCCTATCGGGAACACCCCGCATCGCAGAAACGCGGTCAGGAATTGCCAAGAAACTCCACGATGACACATCGAAAGATCCGCGTCGGCATCCTGTTCGGCGGCAAATCAGCCGAACACGAGGTGTCCCTGCAGTCGGCGAAGAACGTCGCGGACGCCATCGACCGGGACAAATACGGCGTGTCCCTCATCGGCATCGACAAGACCGGCCGCTGGCTGCTTCCCGACCAGTCGCAGTACCTGCTCAACGCGACCGACCCGAAGCTGATCGCGCTCAACCGGGAAAACGAGAGAAACGTGGCCCTCGTCCCGCAGAGCGGCGGCGAGCTGACCAATCTGTCCGAGGGCGAGTTCCGCTCCGCCGTCGACGTTATCTTCCCGATCCTGCACGGCCCGTTCGGTGAGGACGGCACGGTGCAGGGCCTGCTGAAGCTGGCCGGGGTGCCGTTCGTCGGCGCAGGCGTTCTCGGATCCGCGGTCGGAATGGACAAGGATGTTTCCAAGCGGCTCCTGCGCCACGCCGGCCTGCCGATCGCCCGCTTCACGGTCCTCAGGGACGGAGACGACATCGATTTCGGCCGGATAAGCGCGGACCTGGGGCTGCCGTTCTTCGTCAAACCGGCGAATCTGGGGTCTTCTGTCGGCGTGCACAAAGTGTCGGACAAGTCCGGTTTCGAGGACGCCATCGCGGACGCGTTCGGCTTCGACACGAAAATCATCGCCGAGGAGTTCGTCGACGGCCGGGAACTGGAATGCTCGGTCCTTGGAAACCGCGATCCGATCGCGTCGGTCGTCGGCGAAATCGTGTCGAACCACGACTTTTATTCCTACGAGGCGAAATACATCGACGAGCAGGGCGCCGCCCTGGAGGTTCCGGCAAAGCTTCCCGATGAAACCAGCGACAGGCTGCGCGCGCTGTCGATCAAGGCCTTCGAGGTGCTCGACTGCGAAGGGATGGCGCGGGTCGATTTCTTCCTGAAGAAGGATGGAACGGTCCTGATCAATGAAATCAACACGATTCCGGGCTTCACGAAGATCAGCATGTATCCGCGCCTGTGGGACGCGAGCGGCCTGTCCTACAAGGACCTGATCGACCGCCTGATCGGCCTGGCGATCGAACGGTTCGAACGCGAACAGAAACTGCGCAATTCCTACTAGGCCGTCCCGGCTGCGGCTCCTGGCGGACGGGCGTCCGGCATCGGGCCTTGCCGTGCAGAAAACCGGAAGGGCAAAACTTTTATCAGACTCTGATAGTCTGGCCTGGCTCTGATAGATTGGCGGGCCGTCCGAGCGTTGTCGGCCCTTGCGTTTCCGACAGGAATAACCACATGGGATGGGAATAAAATCTCCTCACATCCCGAATACCCGGTTTTAGTAGATGGCGCGTGATCCTTACGAGATTCTTGGTGTGTCCCGCACGGCGAGCGCCGGCGAGATCAAAAAGGCGTACCGCAAGCTCGCCAAGAAATATCATCCCGACACCAATGCCGACGATCCCAAGGCCCAGGAAAATTTCTCCGAGGCGACGTCGGCCTATGACCTGCTGAACGACAAGGACAAGCGGGCCCAGTTCGACCGCGGCGAGATCGGTGCCGACGGTAATCCCCTCCACCCCGGCTTCGGGGGCTTTCACCCCGGCGCGGGCGGCTATACCTCCGGGGGCACCCGCGAGGGGCCCGGCGGCATGCACTGGACCTATACCACCGGCGGGCCCGGAGGCACCGGCGCCGGCGGAATCGATCCCGACGACCTGCTCAGCGAAATCTTCGGCATGGGCGCCGGGCGCGCGGGCGCCGGCGGCGCACGCGGCGGCTTCGGCGGATTTGGCGGCGCGGGCGGAATGGGTGGCATGGGCGGTGGCGCCGGTACGCGCTCGCGCAGCCAGCCCGGCGGGGCTCAACCCGGCATCAGGGGAGAGGACGTGACCCTCGCCGTCAGCGTCGACCTGGCCGAGGCGGTCAAGGGCACGACGCGCCGGGTGCGGCTGCCGAGCGGCAAGGACGTCGACGTCAAGATCCCCGCCGGCATCGAGGACGGCAAGCAGATCCGCCTGCGCGGACAGGGCCATCCCGGCCAGTTCGGCGGACCGGGCGGCGACATGATGGTGACCGTCAAGATCAAGCCGCATCCGCTGTTCAAGGTCGAAGGCCCCAATCTCAGGCACGAGCTGCCGGTGTCGCTCTACGAAGCGGTGCTCGGCGCGACGGTGCGCGTTCCCACGCTCGAGGGCGCGGTCGAACTCAAGATTCCGGCGAATTCGTCGAGCGGGCGCACGCTGCGCCTGAAGGGCAAGGGCCTGCCGAAGTCCGGCCACACCGACGGGCACAGCCACGGCGACCTGCTGGTGACGCTGAGGATCGTGCTGCCCGAAAAGCCCGACCCCGAGCTCGAGGACCTGATGACCGCCTGGCGCGACGGCAAACCCTATGATCCCCGCGCCTGATCGGGAACGTCACCCTTTCGCCGGACCGGCGGCTGCCGTCCCCTCGTAGGCGTCATAAACCCGGTTGGCGATCGCCTGCAGGCGATCGCGGTCTGCCGGGCCGTTGACGACCACGGCCACGCCTTTGTCGAGCCAGTAACAAGACCCCACATCGCCGGCCAGATCGAAGCGGAACGCCGTCTCGGCGGCGCGCGCGGACCGGGTGACATAGACCGTATAACGGTCGCCGTTGAGCGCCTCGAACATGAACAGGGCGGCGGGTCCGCCCTCACCGGTGGTCAGGCGTCCGCCGACCAGCGTCAGGCCCTCGGCGGCGAGATCGGGCAGCGGCAGCGGCGTTTCCAGCCTGTTCGACAACCATTTGACCAGATGCTCGCGCTCATCGGGGCCGACCTCGACGGGATGGCGTTTCTCGACGCTGTAGACCCGGTAGGCGGTCTCGGCGTGGGCTGCGATCGTCGGCGCATCGGACCTCAGTCCCGGCGTGAACACGCCGATCCCGATGCCGGCGGCAAGGCCGATTGCGAACATCGCGATCGAGGCGGCCAGCGCCATGCGGGACCGGCCCTTCGTCCTGCCGGGGCCCCTGGTTTCGGTATCGTCGGGCAGCACGCCGGCCTGCGCGAACACTTCGCGGATCAGCGCATTCTGGTGCCGCCAGGCCGCCACCATGGCGGCGTCCTCCGGATGGCTTGCCAGCCATGCATCGACGCGGACGCCCTCCTCGGACGTCAGTTCGCCGTCGACATAGGCGTGCAGCATCTCTTCGGGGACGGTCTTTTCGTCCGTCACTTCACTCTCCTCAGTTGCGCCTGCGGTCCGGCCTCGAGCGCCACCCGTAGCGCCGCCCGGGCCCGCGACAGCCGCGACATCACCGTCCCGATCGGCACGTCCTGCACCTCGGCCACCTCCCGGTAGCTCAGGCCTTCCAGCGCGACGAGCAGCAGCACCTCGCGCTGCTCGGCGGGAAGTGCCGCCACGCCGCGCTCGATCGCCCGCCGCGTCAACGGATCGTCCGGGGGCGTGCCGAACTGACGTTCGTCGAACTCGTCGGTGCCGGGCCTGATCGCCAGCGACCGGCGCCGGTTGCGGTCGAGGTTGGTGAGGATCGTAAACAGCCAGGCACGCATCGAGCCGCCGTGCCACAGGTGCTCTCGCGACAGCGCCCGGGCCAGCGTGTCCTGAACCAGGTCCTCGGCGAGGTCGCGATCGCGGGTCAGCGCCAGCGCATAGCGCGTCAGCGACGGCGTTTGCGCCGCCACGTCCGCCTTGAATGCCTCGCTCGACACCTGAAATCCCTCTTCAAGCCTGATAAGCCGACCGTTTCTGCCAATCACGGGAATGTGAACACCCCTGCGGGCCGATCTATTCCCCTAATGTCCGGGCTGCGATTTCATAAACCAACTCATAATTTGGCCGACAGACGCGTGGACGCCGCTGCGATACAATCATAGGATTGCGTTCCGTGGGGGGACACGAAATCCATGAGCTGGCGCCTATGAACAAGCTGACTGTACCATTTTTCGCTTTGGGGCTGCTGGTTACCGGAGCAACCGCCACCAGGGCGGCGGATGTGGTGATCGGGGTGCCCGACTGGTCGTCGGCGACAGTGACCGCGCATGTGCTGAAGGCGCTGCTGAAGACCGAGTTCGGTCTCGAGGCGGGGCTTGAGTTCGGCACCAACGAAGCGATCTTCGCGGCCATGGACGCCGGCACCGAGGATATCCATCCGGAAGTCTGGCTGCCGAACCACAGCTCGCTCAACGCCGAATACGTGCTGCGCCGCAAATCGGTGGTGATGAGCCCGAAGGGGGTTCCCGCCCGCCAGGGCATCTGCCTGACGAAGGCGACGCAGGATGCATACGACATCGTTTCGGTAAACGACCTCACCGACCCCGACAAGGCAGCCGTTTTCGACACCGACGGCAACGGCAAGGGCGAAATCTGGATCGGCGCGGAGGACTGGTCGTCGACGAAGGTGGAAAAGATCCGGGCCAAGAGCTACGGCTACGATCAGACGATGGACCTGCTGGAAGCGCCCGAAGCGATCGCCGTGACGGCCATCGACGCGGCGATCGCCGGCGACAAGCCGCTGGTATTCTACTGCTACGAGCCGCACCACACGTTCGAACTGCACGACATCGTGTTCCTCGACGAGCCGCCGTACGATCCGCGCAAATGGACGGTTGTGATGCCGGACGACGATCCCGACTGGCTGGAAAAATCCAGCGCGGGAGTCGCCTGGCCGCCGTCGTTCTTCCACATCAACTATTCGAGCAAGCTTGCCAATGAGCGGCCGGATGTTGCCGCCTTCCTGAGCGCTATCAGGCTTGACGTCGATACCGTTTCGGAAATGACCTACGCCCTGATCGTCGAACGGCGCGACCCGGAGGAATTTTCCGCGCAATGGATGGCGGACAACGCCGACCGCATCGCGGCCTGGCGCAAGGCGGCGAATCACTAGGAACGAGTGGTAAGGAGTTGACCATGCCGGAACATGATATGCCGGACCCCGATAGTGCGAAATGCAACGGACAGCGCCGCGGTCTCTTGCGGTTCTTCTCCGGGATCTTCCGCGCCCGGACCGGGCGCTATACGCTGGCCGCGCTGGTCTTCGCGGCCGGATCGGCGGCCGCCATCAACATCAACACCCAGATCTACAATCCCGAGACGCGGCAGTGGGAGCAATACGATCCCAACCGGGCGATCCGGTATTTCCAGCAACACGGCCAGACACCGGCCGCCTTTCAGCGCAAGATCGTGACGTTCCGGACCGCCGAAAAGCCCGGCACCGTCGTCATCGATGGCGACAAGCATTTCCTGTATGTGGTGCTCCCGAACTTCCAGGCCGTGCGCTACGGCATCGGGGTGGGCCGCGAAGGCTTCGGCTGGGCCGGTATCGTCAACGTCGGGCGCAAGGCGGAATGGCCGGTGTGGACACCGCCGGCGGAAATGGTGGCGCGCGATCCGAAGGCCGCCAAATACGCAGGCGGCATGCCGGGCGGCCCCGACAATCCGCTCGGGCCGCGCGCGCTGTATCTCTACGAAGGCAACAAGGATTCGATCTACCGCATCCACGGAACCACCGAACCGTGGTCGATCGGCCTCAACGTGTCGTCGGGCTGCATCCGGCTCCACAATGACGACATCGTCGATCTCTACGAACGCGTCGAGGTCGGCGCCAAGGTGATCGTGCTAATGCAGGGCGCGGCGCTGTACAAAGGAGTCTGACCGGCATGAAGCGCAAACGCGGGGGAGAAAACGGGATGACTGCATCTATCGCCAAGGCGGGCCCAATCGCGAAGAGCGCGCCGTGGATCGCGCTCGCGGGCACCGCCCTGCTCGCGCTGGGATGCTCGCAAGGCACCGAGACCGCCGCCCCGCAGGGCATGGCGGTCAGATCGGCCGTGGAAACGGCCCCGGCCGACCTGCAGCTTCTCTGCGCCGCCGAAGCCGCCAAGGTCTACGAGGCGCCAAGCGAGAAGATCCTGCCGCTGTCCTCGCAACGCTCCGGTACGGCGTCCTACGACGTCGAGCTCGATGTGGCCGGCAAGCGCGCGCGCTGCACGATCGACGAAAGCGGCACGGCGATCACCGTGGTCGATGCCTGACCAGGGGATGCCATCCAGGCCATTTTCCCTGCGTTAGTTTATCGCGGGCCGACGGGTATCCCTCGGCGCGCGGCCTTGGCACCCTATATGAAGCTGGTGTAACGCTTCTGGCTTGCGCCCCGCTGATTGACGATACCCAACACAACCGGAAAAGCCTTCAATCATGACGCCCCCGACCACGCCGCTGCTCGATACCGTCCATTTGCCGGAGGACCTGCGCCAGCTCGACGAGTCCCAGCTGCGCCAACTCGCCGAGGAGCTGCGCAAGGAAACCATCGACGCGGTATCGGTCACCGGCGGGCATCTGGGCGCGGGACTTGGCGTCGTCGAGCTGACGGTGGCGCTGCACTACATCTTCAACACGCCCGACGACCGCGTTGTCTGGGACGTCGGGCACCAGGCCTATCCGCACAAGATCCTCACCGGGCGGCGCGACCGTATCCGCACGCTGCGCCAGGGGGGCGGCCTGTCGGGCTTCACCAAGCGCGCCGAAAGCGAATACGACCCGTTCGGCACGGCGCATTCGTCGACCTCGATTTCGGCCAGCCTCGGCATGGCCGTGGCACGCGACCTCGATCATCGCGACAACAACGTCATCGCGGTGATCGGCGACGGCGCGATGTCGGCGGGCATGGCCTACGAGGCGATGAACAACGCCGGCGCGATGGACAAGCGGCTGATCGTCATCCTCAACGACAACGACATGTCGATCGCCCCGCCCGTGGGCGCGATGAGCGCCTATCTGGCCCGCTCGATCACCGGCCCGACCTACATGACCGTGCGCCGGCGCGGCAAGCGGCTGACCGCGCACCTGCCCAAGCAGGTGGACCGTTTCATCACCCGCTGGGTCGAGCACATGCGCGGCTTCGTCACCGGCGGAACCCTGTTCGAGGAACTCGGCTTCTACTACGTCGGGCCGATCGACGGGCACAATTTCGACCATCTGCTGCCGGTGCTGAGAAACGTCCGCGACGCCAAGGAAGGGCCGATCCTGGTCCACGTCGTCACCCGCAAGGGCAAGGGCTACGAACCGGCGGAGAAATCCAACGACAAGTATCACGGCGTCTCCAAGTTCAACGTCGTGACCGGCGAGCAGGCCAAGGGCGCGGCGAAGGCGCCGAGCTACACCCGGGTGTTCGCCGACAGCCTGGTGGAGGAGGCGCGCAAGGACGACAAGGTCTGCGCCGTTACCGCGGCGATGCCGTCCGGCACCGGGCTCGACGTGTTCGGCAAGGAGTTTCCCGACCGCATGTTCGACGTCGGCATCGCCGAACAGCATGGAGTCACCTTCGCGGCCGGGCTTGCCACCGAGGGCTACAAGCCGTTCGCGGCGATTTACTCGACCTTCCTGCAGCGCGGGTACGACCAGGTCGTCCACGACGTTGCGATCCAGTCGCTTCCCGTCCGCTTCGCCATCGACCGGGCCGGCCTTGTCGGCGCCGACGGTCCCACCCACGCCGGGGCCTTCGATGTTGCCTATCTGGGCTGCCTGCCCGGTTTCGTGATCATGGCGGCGGCCGACGAGGCAGAACTGAAGCACATGGTGGCGACCGCGGTTACCATCGACGACCGGCCGTCGGCGGTGCGGTATCCGCGCGGCGAGGGAACGGGCGTCACCATGCCACAGGCGGGCGTCCCGCTGGAGATCGGCCGGGGACGCGTCGTGCGCGAAGGCGGCAAGGTTGCGATCCTGTCGTTCGGCACGCGGCTCGGTGAGGCGCTCAAGGCCGCCGACGAGCTTGCGTCCTTCGGCCTGCCGGCGACCGTCGCCGATGCGCGGTTTGCCAAGCCGCTGGATCATGACCTGATCCGCCTACTCGCCGCTCATCACGAAGTCCTGGTTACGGTGGAGGAAGGCGCGATCGGCGGATTTGGCAGCCAGGTACTGCAATTCCTTGCCGAAGACGGCCAACTCGACAGCGATCTGAAAGTCCGCTCGATGGTGCTGCCCGATATCTTCATCGACCAGGACAGTCCGGCTGCCATGTATGCGCGTGCCGGTCTCGACGGACCCGGCATTACCGCGAAGGTACTTGAAGCGCTCGGCCGCGACATTGCCAACGAAACCACGCAACTGGCCTGAATTGGCCTCGTTATGAATGTTTTTACGGCTAGTCATTTAAATGACGCTACGAAAGGGCCGATCCGTCAGTTTTTAGAAGAAGTAGACGGGTTCGATTAGTCCCCCATTGAGACGGCCGCCTCTAATGTCCCGATGAAAATCTGGGATATGTGAGGCAATACCCGTGTTCAAATTCCAAAGCCGCAGGTTTGCGACAGACAACAAGGGCAACGTTGCGATCATCTTCGCTGCGATGCTGCTTCCCGTTCTCGGTATCATCGGCGCCGCGATCGACTACAAACGCACGGTCGACGCGCGAACGAAAATGCTGACGTCGCTCGACGGCGCGCTCCTGGCGCTTGGCCGGCAGCCTGAAAAGAGCGATTCCGCCGCAAAACAGTTCCTCGACGATTTCGTCGGCGCGCAGCTGTCCGGGCTTGGCTACGACGGCAGCTGGTCGATCACGGCCTTCCAGCAATCCGGCGCCCGCATCTCCGCGGATATCGCCGGCAGCGTCCCGACCACGCTGATGGGGCTGCTCGGCATCGACGACGTCGGTTTCAGCACCGGCAGCGCGGTTGTCCGCGAACAGAAGAAAGTGGAACTCGCCCTGGTGCTCGACAACACCGGCTCGATGGGCAGCCACGGGAAGATCGCGGCTTTGCGCGAAGCAGCGACGACACTCGTCAACATCATGTTCGATGGCGAAAAGGCCGAGGAGCGAGTGAAGATCGCGCTCGTTCCGTTCGTCACCGGTGTCAATATCAAGGCGGAAAACTACGACGAAGCCGCGATCAAAGCAGCCTGGATGGATACCGAGGCTGAATCCGCCTACCACGGCGTGAACTTCGACGAAACGCTCGTCGGCGACGGCGGCGGCAATGGCTACGGCGGTGGCGGCGGCTGGGGCGGCGGTGGCGGCGGCAGCGGTAGCGGCGGCAGCGGCGGTGTCGGCTGGTGGGGCGGCGGTCGCTGGGGTGGCGGCGGCGGCAGTGGTGGCGGCGGCGGCAGTGGCGGCGGCGGTGACGGCGGCGGCGGCGATGACGGCGGCGGTGACGATACCGGTGGCGGCACTGGCGGCGGCGATAGCGAGCCCGTGCCGGCCAATCACTTCGCCCTGTTCGATGGTATCGGGAACGCTTCATGGAAAGGCTGTGTGGAAGCCCGCCCCGAGCCATACGATACCGATGACACAATACCAGTTGCAGCCAACCCGGATACCCTGTGGGTGCCGTGGTTCTGGCCCGACGAGTCCGATCAGTCGTCGAATTTCCATAACGACTATATGGCCGACGGGATCAGTGGCAACGACGAGCGGCAGGCCTATACCGGCAAGTACGACGGTAGCGACGGCGACATAGACGAAACCGCGCCGAACACCTCAGGTCCCAACAAGAGTTGCGGACAGCCGATTCTGCCTTTGACGGACAGCAAGGAAAAGCTGCTGTCCGATATCTCCGAAATGAACTACTGGGATGGTTCGGGCACGGACATCGCACAAGGCCTAGTCTGGGGCTGGCGCGTGCTTTCGCCAAGCATTCCCTTCGACGAAGGCGTGCCGTATGAGGACGAGGAAACACTCAAGGCGATCGTGCTTTTGTCGGACGGTGAAAACGTCGTCGTCCATCAGTCCAACAATCTGAACTATTCGGACTACAACCCTTATAACTACCTGTCGCACAGACGGCTCGGCACAACGCACCACATCACGGCCGCGCAACGTGTCGACGACAAGGTCGAGGCGATCTGCGAGAACGTGAAGGACAAGAACATCCGGATCTACACGATCCTGTTCGACCTGAACTCGCAGAATCTCAGGACCCTGTTCCGCACCTGTGCGACGAGCGAAAACCTCTATTTCGACAACCCGTCGCCGGACGAACTGGAAGCTGTTTTCGCGGAAATCGCCTACGATCTGTCGAATCTGCGACTGGACAAATAGGCCGGTCAGACGTGAAACAGTGCAACTCGCTCCGCCGCCGAGGCGGAGCGAGTATTCTTTTGCGCTATCCGGCTCCGGCCACCGTGCGCCGGATCGGCCGCGACAGGCGCATCATTTCGCTCACGACCTTCGAATGCAGAAACTCCGCCTTGTCGATTGTCGTGTGGCCGATGTCCTCCCGATCCTTGAGATCGGTATTGACGATCGACATCCGGTAGCCACGCTGCGGCTTGATCGGCGTGCCGAAGCCGTTGTTGGACTGGAAGAAATTCACGAAACGCTTGACGTTGTGCGGGGCGGGACGCGGATGAACCGGATCGAAGGTCACCGCGAGCGTGACCGGCACCTTGTTTTCCGCCAACCGCTCGGCCAGAAGAATCACCGCGTCGGCGCCGAGCGAATGGCCGATCAGGAAGACCGGTTCCGGCCGGCTGGCGGCCTTGTAGCGCTCGGTAATCTGCGCGGCGGCATGGCTCCAGCTGGAATGGTTGATGACCTTCGTTTGAAAGCCTTTTCCGCTGAGCTCGGTTGCGAGCGTGTCCATTCCCTGCGAAAAGACGTTCATCAGCCCCCGCAAAAGGTAGACGTCGCCGGTTCTGCCGCTGACCGTGGTCGCCGCGACTTGTATTTGCTGAGCCCCTGCCACGCCGGCGCTCAGGGAAACCGCGACCACCAAGATGGTTGCCGCGAGCAGAGTTTTCGGGATACGAA
>CAJQNW010000187.1 GCA_905479765.1 uncultured Tepidamorphus sp.
GACGCCGCCACTTTCTGCACTCGCCCATAAAGCGAAGCAAAAATATATGAGTTGATCCCCGGTGCCATCGACGCCGTCAGGATCGCTGCGCGAAACTCATCCCGGTTAAGTCCGGTCCAGGTGCCCATCGCCCAAACGACACACGGATGCACCACCAGTGACGCAAGACAGACATAGGCAATCACCTTCATGTCGCCCTGTGGACGATAACGCACCAGAATTCCGCCCACCGCGAACAGCGCCACATGGGCGAAGTTGAACAGGCCTCCGAATCCGAGGCTGAGATCCCAGTTCGACGCCACGATCGCGAAGACGAAGGCGAGGATCAGGATGTGGCGCGAGTAGGAATCGGTAAAGACGAACGGCAGCACCGCCAGGACGGCAAGAGCAATGACGGTCGGGATCAGCCCGTTGGATTTGCGGAACGGCGGATCGTACCTCACTGCACCGTCCTCTCGTATTTGCCGAACAGGCCCTCCGGCTTGACGATGAGGACGGCGATCATGATCGCAAACAGCACCGCCGGCGCCCAGTAGAGCCCGGCGTAGAAGGTCGCGAAGGCCTCGATCAGGCCAACGATGAAGGCCGCGAAGATCGGGCTGGTGAAGCGCGCGACGCCGCCGAAGATGACGACGATCAGCGCCTTCATCAGCGGGTCGGTGCCCATGGTCGGCGACATGAAGCGGATCGAGCCGAGGAAGATGCCGGCAAGGGCGGCCAGCGACGCCGACAGGCCGAAGGCGATCGCATAGAGCTTCGGCACGTCGAGGCCCATCAGCTGCGCGGATTCGCGGTTCTGGGCGACCGCCCGCATGGCGCGCCCGGCCGGCGCCCGGCGCAGGAAGACGCCGAGCACGATCAGGATGACGATGACGAAGACCAGCAGCGCGGCCTCGTTGGCCGAGATCGTCACGCCGAACAGCGATACATCGCCCTCGGCAATGCGCGACAGCTGCTTGGAGCGCGCGCCCCAGACGATGTCGATTCCGCTTTCCAGGATCGTTGCCCCGGCCAGCGTCGTGATGACCGAGAGCAGCACCAGATTGGGCTGCCGCTCGAATGGCTTCACCAGCAGCGCGTAGCAGATCACGCCGACGACGAACATGCCGACGACCGAGCCGAGCGCGCCGGCGAGGTATCCGAGCCCGGAGGCGTCGGCACTTGAGATCTGCCAGGCGATATAGGCGCCCGCCGCGATGAACGCGCCGTGGGCGAAGTTGAAGATGCCGAGCGTCGTCCAGACGACCGCCAGGCCCGTCGCCATCAGCGCGTAGAGCGCACCCAGCACAAGGCCACCGGCGGTGACGAACAGGAGGGTTTCCAGGTTCATCCCACGTTCCTCATCGGGCAGTCTCCCCGAACAGCATCGCCATGATCTCCTGATGCGAGGGCATCTCGGCGCGCTCGATCTTCCGTGAGATCGAGCCGTGGTCGAACAGGTAGAGCGTGTCGATCAGCGTCTGCAGGAACTCGACGTCCTGGTCGACGACGATCAGCGGCACGCCCGTTGCCTTGATCGTGCGGATCGCCGCGCTCAGTTCGTGCCGCAGCTTCGGCGACAGGCCGAGCGTCGGTTCGTCGAGGATCAGCAGCTTGGGCGCCGCCATCAGGCCGACGCCGATCGCAACCATCTGCCGCTCGCCGCCCGACAGGAACCGGATCTTGTGGTGACGGCGCTCGTAGACGCGTGGAAACAGCGTGTGGACCTGCTCCAGCATGTCCTTTGGCCGTCCCCGCCCCGCCGAGGCCGCCGGCGCGACCGACAGCGTTTCCTCCACCGTCATCTCGGGAAACAGCAGGTTGCCCTGCGGCACGTGGATCAGGCCGGCACGCGCCACCAGCTTTGGGTTCATCCGCCGCCGCGTCACCGCGTCGTAGTTGAAGTTGCGGAACCGCCGGCTGCCGCGCTCGCCCGGCCGGTTGAGCTGCTGACCTTGAAACACGATGTCGCCGCGCCAGGGATCGATGATGCCCGACAGCGTGCGCAGGAACGTCGTCTTGCCGTGCCCGTTCGGACCGAACAGGCCGATGCTCGTGTCCGACGACATGGTCAGGCTGACGTTCTGGAAGATCTGCACCGGCTCGTAGCCGCCGGCCAGATCGCGGACCTCAAGCAGCGCGCCACTCATGCCGCGCCTCCCAGATAGGCTTCGACGACGCGCGGGTCGGCGATCACGTCGCCGGGCGTGCCCTCGCTGATCAGCGTGCCCTGATCGAGCACGATCAGCCGGTCGGACACCGACGTCAGGAGCGGCAGCACATGTTCGATCAGCAGGATCGTCGTGCCGGCGTCCCTGAGTTTGAGGATCAGCGTGCGCATCTTGTCGATCTCGCCTTCGGTGAGGCTGGCGGCGGGTTCGTCGAGCAACACGACCGCCGGGTCGAGTGCCAGCGCGCCGGCGATCATCACCAGCTTGCGATGGAAGATCGGCAGCCCGCCGGCCGGCGTGTTGTGCATGGTGGCGGGAAAGCCGGTCAGGTCGAGGGCGGCTTCGGCGCGCGCCTCGTTGTCGCGTTTCGCGCCGGCGTGTCCGCCGTTCTCGACGGCCAGCAGCACGTTGTCGATCGACCGCAGCGTCGGAAACACGGTTTCGCGCTGGAAGGTCCGGGCAAGGCCCAGCCGGGCGATGTCGTGATTGGCCAGCGACTGGATCTCGCGGCCTTTGAAGACGGTCCGGCCGCTGTCGGCGCGGAACGGGATGTTGGTGATGATGTTGAACAGCGTGCTCTTGCCGCTGCCGTTCGGCCCGGCGATGCCGAGGATCTCGCCCTCGCTGACCGAGAAGCTCACCGCGTCGACGGCCTTCAGCGCGCCGAACGCCTTGGTGAGCTTGTCGATTTGCAGGAAGGGCGACGGTGCGGCGCTGGCCATCGGTCGACGCGTTCTTTCAGGACATGCGGATAAACAGAAAGGATCCCGCCGCCGGCA
The DNA here is from genome assembly GCA_905479765.1 of uncultured Tepidamorphus sp. Taxonomy (GTDB): domain Bacteria; phylum Pseudomonadota; class Alphaproteobacteria; order Rhizobiales; family Tepidamorphaceae; genus Microbaculum. The sequence goes on from CAJQNW010000187.1 coordinate 2,930, forward strand.
TGCGGCGGCGGGACCGGCCGTGCCGCTGACTTTATTTCGTCATCCAGGGCGGCAGCTTGAATTCGCCGTTGGCGTATTTGTCCGGCTTGATCAGGGAGCGCTCGCCGTCCCAGATCTGCCAGAACGTCACCGGCACATGGTCTTCGTCCTGCAGCGCCACGTGGGTTGCCGGATCGAAGGCGATGGGGCCGGCGACGGAATCGACTTCCATCTTGCCCAGCGCATTGCCGATCGCCTCGTGGTCCTTCGGATCGCCGACTTCCCGGAGCGCCATGAAGTACA
>CAJQNW010000188.1 GCA_905479765.1 uncultured Tepidamorphus sp.
CTTCGGCCAAAACCGAAAAACCCATGGATTCCGGGACCGCCAAGCGGATCGCGGCCGTCGAGGACGAGGATCTTCGCGACGCGCTCGCCCGTCTCGGTTCACGGATCGACGAGGACTGAAACACGAAGCCGTGACGAATTACGGCCAAGTCTTGCCATATTCTCCCGAAAAAGCATGATCCGCTAACGCGCCGGCTGACAGCGAGCGCATTGATCATTATTCAGCAGGGGTTCATCCGCGGGTCTCCATACTCTGGACCGCAAACCAAGGAAACGACCATGACCGTGACCCGCAGACACTTTCTCTTCACCGGCGTCTCCGCCGTAGCCATGCTCGGCGCGGGCGGTGCGATGGCCCGCTATTTCTCAATGCCCCAGGCATCGGCGATGTCGGACACCCCGGCCCCGACGCTTGTGGCCGCAGACGCAGCGGAACTGTTGCAGGCCGGCCCGCTCGGCGAGAGCGCACTCGGCGACCCCAACGCGCCGGTCACCATCGTCGAATACGCCTCGATGACGTGCTCTCACTGCGCGGCTTTCCACAAGGACACCTATCCGGCGCTGAAAGAGAAATACATCGACACCGGAAAGGTCTATTTCATCTTCCGGGAGTTCCCGCTGGACCCGGTCGCAACCGCCGCCTTCATGCTGGCGCGCTGCGTTCCGGAGAGCCAGTACTTCACGTTTGTCAGCGCGCTGTTCAAGAACCAGAACATCTGGGCGTTCACCGACGACCGTGTCGGCGGGCTGACCAAAATGGGCAAGCAGGCCGGGCTCACACAGGAAAAGTTCGACGAGTGCTTGACGAATCAGGAGCTCCTTGACGGGGTAAATTGGGTAAAAGATCGCGGTGCCAAGACTTTCGACGTCAATTCGACACCGACGTTCTTCATCAATGGCGAGATCATACGTGGAGCGCTACCGCTCGATCAGTTCGAGGAAAAGATCAACGAGCAGCTGCCGAGCTGACGGCTCTGCGGCGGTTTCGTTGCGCCCGGACGCCGGTGTCCGCCTGGCCAAGATCCGCCGCATGAAGACGCAATCGGTGCGGGGTGCGGACGCATGAAACTCACCCGCCTGCGCATCGTCGGCTTCAAATCCTTCGTCGACCCGTCCGAAATCCATATCGAACCGGGCATGACGGGCGTCGTCGGCCCGAATGGCTGTGGAAAATCAAACTTGGTCGAGGCGCTGCGCTGGGTGATGGGCGAAAGCTCGCACAAGAGCATGCGCGCGGCCGGCATGGACGACGTCATCTTCTCGGGAAGCGGCAGCCGGCCAAGCCGCAATTCCGCGGAAGTGGCACTGGTCATCGACAATGCCAGCCGCAAGGCGCCGGCGCAGTTCAACGATGCCGACGTGCTCGAGGTGTCGCGGCGGATCGAGCGCGAGGCCGGCTCCGTCTACAAGATCAACAGCAAGGATGCGCGCGCCCGCGACGTGCAGCTTCTGTTCGCCGACGCCTCCACCGGCGCCCATTCGCCCGCCATGGTGCGGCAGGGCCAGATCAGCGAACTGATTTCCGCAAAACCGCGCGACCGCCGCCGAGTCCTCGAGGAAGCCGCCGGGATCGCCGGCCTGCACTCGCGTCGCCACGAGGCCGAGCTACGGCTGAGGGCGGCTGAACAGAACCTCACCCGGCTGGAAGACGTCATCGCCCAACTCGCCATGCAGCTCGACGGCTTGAAACGCCAGGCCCGGCAAGCGGTGCGCTACAAGGCGCTGGCGTCGGAGATCCGCAAGACAGAGGCGATCATCTGGCATTTGCGGCACAAGGCCGCGCTTGCGGCGATTGCCGAGCGGGAAACCGCCGTTCGCGAGGCCGGCGAAAAGGCCGCGCAACTCACGCAAGGCGCCGCTCACGCATCGACAATCCGCACACAAGCCACCGCCGCCCTGCCCGCCCTGCGCGACAAGGAGGCCGAGGCCGCCGCACGGCTGAGGCACATGACGGTCACCCGCGACGGGATCGACCGCGAAAAGAAGCAGGTGCTGGAGCGGCGCGAGGAACTCGGCGGCCGGCTGGCGCAGATCGGCGCGGACCTTGGACGCGAGCAGGCAACGATCGCCTCGACGAAAGAGACGATCGCCCGGCTCGTGGAGGAAGAAGCCGAGATCAAGGCCGAGGCCGAGCACGCCGGTTCCAACGGTGAGGATCTAAAACGCCGTTTGTCGGCGGCGGAAACGGCACTTCAGGAGGCCGAGGCGAAGCTGGCCGAGGCGACATCGAATGCGGCCGAGCTTTCCGCGCGCCGGCGCCAGTTCGAGCGAATCGTTCGCGACGAAACGGATCGCCTTGCGCGCCTCGAAAAACAGATCACCGATATCGAAAGCGAATCCGCGTCGCTGACGTCCGCCGATGCGACTCGCGAAATAGACACGCTGACAGCTGCCGTCACCGAAGCGCAAAGCGAGGCCGACGCGCGCGAGGCGGCGACGCTGGAATCTGAACAAGCCCAGACGGCCGCCCGCGAAGCGGTGGAGGCCGCACGTGCTCCGGCGGCGTCGGCGGAACGTGATCTCAAGGGCATCGAAACGGAGTACCAGACGCTGCAACGCGTTCTGGCGGTCGACGATGGCGCCCTGTGGCCGCCGCTGATCGACAAGGTGACGGTCGAACCGGGTTTCGAGGCGGCGCTGGGAGCTGCCTTCGGCGAGGATCTCGACCATCCAGCCGAGGACGGTGCGGCGATCCACTGGAGCAAAGTGGCGCCGGACGCTGCAGATCCCACTCTGCCGGCCGGCGCCAAGCCGCTGTCGGAGTTCGTCAACGCACCGGACGTGCTGGCGCGGGCGATTTCCCAGATCGGGCTGGTCGAACAGGCCGACGGCGCCCGCCTGCAGGCCGAACTCAGGCCCGGCCAGCGGCTTGTCACCAAGTCCGGCGACCTGTGGCGCTGGGATGGCTTCACGGCCGCCGCTGACGCGCCGACGGCCGCCGCCAAGCGTCTCGAACAACGCAATCGTGTCGCCGAACTGGCTCGCGAGATCGAAGCAGCCAGGCAGCGCCTGGAAGCGGCGCAATCGACCCTTGCCGATGCCGAAACTGCGTCGAAGATCGCCGGCGAACAGGCCGCGTCGGCACGCGAGGCCCGGCGCAGTGCGCTGACGCGCCTTCGGGAGGCCACCGAGAAGCGCACGGCCGCCGAACGCAAGGCCAACCAGGATACCGCCCGCCTCAGTGCCCTGGCCGAGGCCAAGGTGCGCCTCACTCAATCGATCGAGGAATCGCAGGCCACGAAGGCTGACGCCGTCACCGGCCTGGAAGGACTGACGGGCGAAAGCGACCTGCAAGCGCGGATCGAGCAGCTTAGGGCCGAGACCGCGACGGTGCGCGGCCAGTATGCCGAAGCCCGCTCAGCGGTCGATTCGCTGGCGCGCGAGGCCGAACTGCGTAAGACCCGCGCCGAGCGCAACGCGGCGGAGCGCCAGCGTTGGTCCGAGCGGATAACCGATGGCGAGAAACACCTGGCGACGCTTTCGGCACGCGAAGCCGAAATCCGCGTCGAGTGGGCCTCACTTGAAGAGGTTCCTGCGACGCTCGACGCCAAGCGCGCGCGGCTGTCCAACGAGATCGACAGAGCCGAGACCGCACGCAAGGCTGCCGCCGATGCACTTGCGGCGGGTGAAACAGCGCTTGCCGACGCCGACCGCGTGGCGCGCGAGGCCGATCAGGCCCTGGCGGCCGCCCGCGAGGCGAAAGCGCGAGAGGAAGCCACCCTGGAGGGTCTCCGCCAGCGGCTTGCCGACGTGGAAGAGGCTATCGAGGAAGCGCTGGAACGGCCCGCCGCCCAGGCGCTTGCCATCGCCGGCCTCAGCGACGACGCCGACTTGCCGCCGATCGGCAAGCTGGAGGCCGATCACGAACGGCTGAAACGCGACCGCGACCGGCTTGGTAGCGTCAACCTGCGTGCCGAAGAGGAAATGCGCGAGATCGAGACCCGGCACGACGGTCTCGCTGCTGAACGCACCGACCTGGAAACCGCAATTTCGCGGCTGCGTGGCGCCATCAATGGTCTCAACAAGGAGGGCCGCGAACGCCTGCTTGCCGCCTTCGAGGTGGTCAACGGCCACTTCCAGACGCTCTACACGCGCCTGTTCGGCGGCGGCGCGGCGGAACTGCAGCTGACCGAATCAGACGATCCGCTCGAGGCAGGGCTCGAAATCATCGCCCGCCCTCCCGGCAAGCGCCCATCCTCGCTTTCGCTATTGTCGGGCGGTGAGCAGGCGTTGACCGCGACGGCGCTGATTTTCGCGGTGTTCCTGACCAATCCGGCGCCGATCTGCGTGCTCGACGAGGTCGACGCGCCGCTTGACGATGCCAATGTCGAGCGTTTCTGCGACCTCGTGGAAGAAATTGCCCGCTCGACCGAGACGCGCTTCTTGGTCATCACGCACAATCCGATCACCATGGCGCGGATGGACCGGCTGTTCGGGGTGACGATGGCGGAGCGCGGCGTGAGCCAGCTGGTGTCCGTCGACTTCGGCGGCGCAATGGACCTGCGCGAAGCTGGGTGATCGAAGCCGGGTTGCAACGGGACGGCGGCCTGCACAACCGGCATTGATGCAGCGCAGCGTCAACGGACTTTATCCCGCTATTTCAATGACTTAATGAAACGTTACCCGTCCTTGACAGCCCTATGCCCGCAAACTATGGTGCGCCCGGCTTTGGGGGCAGGCCGCCCCGGCCTTCCCGCGGAGACTAGACACGCCAACCTTTCGAGGATAGGCGATGAGCGAAGTACCAGGGAGCGGGTCGGGTTCCGTTGATCCAGAAGCCAAACCTGCGGCTCTAGACGAGCGCCGCAAGGCACTTGGCACATCGCTTGATGGTGCCCAGCGCCGTCATGCTCCGCCAGCCGATCAGGCGGGACGCGGAACGGCGATGGGCATGGCCTTCAAGGTCGCGACGGAATTCGTCGCGGGTTTGCTGGTGGGAGGCGGTATCGGCTGGTACCTGGACAAATGGCTGGGGACTAAGCCGGCCTTTTTCCTGCTTTTCTTCGCGCTGGGCGCGGCGGCGGGAATGATGAACGTGTTTCGTCAGGCATACCGGATGAACCGGGAAATGCAGGACGCGGAGCACAAAGACGATTAGGACCGGCTTTGCCGGTGGGGTTCGATGCCGGCTCTGCTGGCGGGGATAGACGACTTCAGGATCTGGGAGCGCGCAGTGGCGGCTGAAAGTGGACATGGGGGTGGTCACGGGTTCGACCCGATGCACCAGTTCGAGATCCAGCGTATCTTGCCGCTGAACATTGGCGGCCTCGACGTATCCTTTACCAATTCGGCGCTGTTCATGGTCGTCGTCGTCGTGCTGGTGAGCCTGTTCACCATTGCCTCGATGAGCGGCCGGGCGCTGGTTCCGGGCCGTATGCAGTCGATGGCCGAGCTCTCCTACGAGTTCGTCGCCAACATGGTGCGCGAAAACACCGGCACCGAGGGGATGAAGTACTTCCCCTTCATCTTCTCCCTGTTCATGTTCATCCTGTTCGCGAACATGCTGGGCATGGTCCCCTACACATTCACCGTCACCAGCCACATCATCATCACCTTCGCGCTGGCGATGGTGGTGTTCATCGGCGTGACGATTATCGGCTTTGCCAAGCACGGCGCTGGCTACCTTAAGCTGTTCGTACCTTCGGGTGTGCCGGCGGTGCTGCTGCCGCTGCTGGTGGTAATCGAGGTGATCTCCTACCTCACTCGCCCGGTCAGCCTGTCGGTCCGACTGTTCGCCAACATGATGGCCGGCCACACCATGCTGAAGGTGTTCGCCAGCTTCGTCGTAGGCCTGGGCATCATCGGCGGCTGGGCGCCGCTGGGCTTCATGATCGCCTTCACCGGCCTCGAGATCCTCGTTGCCTTCCTGCAGGCGTACGTGTTCGCCATCCTGTCCTGCATCTACCTCAACGATGCCCTGCATATGCATCACTGAGGCGGACGACCTCGTTTTCATCCCTTAATCGAACTTATCCAAACTGAAGGAGCACTTCCATGGAACCTGAAGCCGCAAAGCTGATCGGCGCTGGTCTCGCCGCTATCGCGCTCGCTGGTGCCGGTGTCGGCATCGGCCACATCTTCGGCAACTACCTTGCCGGCGCCCTGCGCAACCCGTCAGCTGCTCCGGGGCAGTTCCCGAACCTGCTGCTCGGCTTCGCGCTCGCCGAAGCGACCGGCCTGTTCGGCCTGGTCATTTCGCTGATCCTCCTGTTCGTCGTCTGACGGACCGGATCATCCAACCCGCACTCAAACGGGGCACGCCTCAATGCGCACCTCGCTAGACGGTATTATCGTTCTGGCTCAAAATGACCAAGACGCGGCGCATGATGCCGCGGAGGGGATGACCGAAGAGGTCATCGCCGACACCGGTCTGGAGCCAAGCGGGAAACCGGGTATGCCACAGCTCGACTTTGCCGGATACGTCCCGCAGCTCGTCTGGCTCGTGATCACGTTCGTTGCGCTCTACCTGCTGATGTCGCGGGTGGCGCTGCCGCGGATCGCCACCGTGATCGAGCATCGCCGCGACCGTATCGCCAGCGACCTCGACGCTGCGGCACGGCTCAAGGAAGAGACCGACGAGGTGATCGCGGCCTATGAGGCCGAGCTTGCCGAAGCCCGTGGCCGGGCCCACCAGATCGCCGCCGAGACCCGCGACAAGCTGAACAACGAGCTTGCCGAGGAACGGGCGGAAGTCGAGGCGGGTCTTGCCAAGAAAACCGCCCAGGCCGAGAAGCGTATCGCCGACACCAAGGCCAAGGCCCTGGCGGAAGTCGATACCGCGGCGGCGGATGCGGCCGGCGATATCGTCACGAAACTGACCGGATTGAAGCCCACCAAGGCGGAAATCGACGCGGCGGTCGTTTCCGCCCGGTCGGCATAAGGGAGCGGATAGATGGAATTCCTGAGCGCACCGGAAACCTGGGTCGCCGTTTCCTTCATCGGTTTTGTCGCCCTGCTCGTCTACTACAAGGTGCCGGGCAAGGTGACGGGCGCGCTCGATTCGCGCGCCGACCGCATCCGTGTCGAGCTGGAAGAGGCGCAGAAGCTGCGCGAGGAAGCCCAGGGCCTTCTCGCCGAGTATCAGCGCAAGCGTCGTGAAGCCGAGCAGGAAGCCGAGGAAATCATCGCGCTTGCCAGGGAAGAGGCCGAGCGGTTCAAGATCGAATCGCGCGAGCAGATGGATGAACTGGTCGAACGGCGCGCGAAACTGGCGGAGCTGAAGATCGCCCAGGCCGAGGAACAGGCCGTCGCGGACGTGCGCACGGCCGCCGCCGACGCCGCGATCGCCGCCGCCCAGACGATCCTCGCCGCCAAGGTGACCGGAAAGGCCGCCAGCGACTTAGTGACCGCCAGCATCGCCCAGGTCAAGGACAGGCTGCAGTAGGCCGCCCCTTCACCGCGAAGACAGTCGAAAAGCCCCGGGTTCCGCCCGGGGCTTTTTCAATTCCGGATTGCCGCGACATGATGCCGCTCAAAGGCGTGCGGCGAACTCGTCTGTTGCTTCGATGAGACGATGCAGAATGCCGGGCTCCGAATAGGCGTGGCCGGCATCGGGCACGACCACGAAGCGCGCCTGTGGCCAGGCCTTGTGCAGGTCCCAGGCCGTGCGGGCCGGCGTGCAAATGTCGTAGCGGCCCTGAACGATGACGCCGGGAATATCCTTCAGGCGATGCGCTCCGGCGATGAGCTGGCCTTCCTCGAAGAATCCCTCGTTGACGAAGTAGTGGTTCTCGATGCGGGCAACCGCCAGTGCGAAGTCGTCGTCGCCGTGCTGCGCCTTCAGCTTTTCGTCGGGCAGCAGCGTCAGCGCCTGGCCCTCCCACAGGCTCCAGGCGCGTGCAGCCTCCACCTGCGTGGCGCGGTCGGGAGCCGTCAGGCGCTTGCGGTAGGCGGCCATCATGTCGCCGCGCTCGGCCTGCGGGATCGGGGCGAGATATCCTTCCCACAGATCCGGAAAGACCCACGAAGCCCCCTCCTGGTAGAACCACCGAAGCTCGTCGCGGCGCAGCGTGAAGATGCCGCGCAGGATCAGTTCCGAAACGCGCTCGGGATGGGTCTCGGCATAGGCGAGCGCGAGGCAACTGCCCCACGAGCCGCCGAACACCAGCCATTGCTCGACCCCTATCATCTCGCGGAACCGCTCTATATCGGCGACGAGATGCCAGGTGGTGTTGGCCTCAAGCCCCGCGTGCGGCTTCGAGCGGCCGCAGCCGCGCTGATCGAACAGCAGCACGCGGTAACGCTCGGGATCGAACAGGCGCCGATGATCCACCGAACAACCTGCCCCCGGCCCGCCGTGCAGGAAGACGGCCGGAATACCGTCCGGATTGCCGCAGATCTCCCAGTAGACCGAATGTCCGTCGCCGACATCGAGATGCCCGGACTCGTACGGTTCGATCGGTGGATAGAGAGTGCGCAGGGCTGCTCCGTTTTCGGCCATTCCCTACTCCGCCGCGTCGCGTTTCGGTTCCGGCTCGCTCGGCGCCTGCGACGTCCAGCGCAGCACCGGCTGGCGGGCCGCCCGGGTCTCGTCGAGGCGGCGGCGCGGGGCAAACCAGGGCGCGCCGGCGAAGCGATCTGTATCGCCGCGCTTTGCCGCCATCGCCAGATCGCGCAGCGTGGCGATGAACAGGTCGAGGCTTGCCTTGGATTCGGATTCGGTCGGCTCGATCAGCAGCGCCCCATGCACGACCAGCGGGAAGTACATGGTCATTGGATGATAGCCCTCGTCGATCATCGCCTTGGCGAAATCGAGCGTAGTGACGCCCGTCCCGTCGAGGAAATGGTCGTCGAACAGCACCTCGTGCATGCAGACGCGGTCGCCGAACGGCAGGGTCATGACGTCGGACAGACAGGCACGCACGTAGTTGGCCGACAGGACCGCATCCTCGGCCGCCTGGCGCATGCCGTCGGAACCGTGGCTCAGCATCCATGAGGCGGCGCGCACGAACATGCCCATCTGGCCATGGAAGGCCGTCATGCGCCCGAACGGCTGCGCGTCTCCAGCCTGCCCGGCGTGCTCGACAAGTTCGAAGCCGTCCTTGCCGGACACCACCCAAGGCAAGGGCGCGAAGGGCGCCAGCGCCTCCGACAGCACCACGGGGCCTGCGCCCGGCCCGCCGCCGCCATGCGGCGTCGAGAAGGTCTTGTGCAGGTTGATGTGCATGGCATCGACGCCGAGATCGCCGGGCCGCACCCGGCCGAGGATGGCGTTGAGGTTGGCGCCGTCGCAATAGAAGTAGGCGCCGGCCTCGTGCACGGCCTCGGCTATCTGGATGATGTCGCGCTCGAACAGCCCACAGGTGTTCGGGTTGGTCAGCATGATGCCGGCGACATCCGGCGACAGCTTGGCCTTCACCGCGGCGACATCGACGGTGCCGTCGTCGCGGGCGGAGATCGATTCGACGCGGTAGCCGAGCAGCGCGGCGGTGGCGGGATTGGTGCCGTGGGCGGACTCGGGCACCAGCACCACCGAGCGCGGATCGCCCCGGGATTCGAGCGCCGCCTTGATCGCCATCATGCCGCATAGCTCGCCGTGGGCGCCGGCCTTGGGCGACATGGCGACCGCCGGCATGCCAGTCAGCTCCATCAACGACTTGGCGACCAGATCGATCAGTTCCAGCGCGCCCTGCACGGTTGAAACCGGCTGCAGCGGATGGACGTCGCCGAAACCGGGCAGCCGCGCCATCTTTTCGTTGAGGCGCGGGTTGTGCTTCATGGTGCAGGAGCCGAGCGGATAGAGCCCGGAGTCGATCGCGTAATTCTTCTGGCTGAGGCGCACGTAGTGGCGGATCGCCTCGGGCTCGGTCATGCCGGGCAGATGCGGCGCATCGGCCCGCTCGAGCCCACCGAGATGCGTCTCGGTGTCGTCGGCTTCCGGAAAATCGACGCCGGTCACATCGGCGCGGCCTGTCTCGTAGATCAGCGCCTCCTCAATCATAAGCGCCCGGTTGCCGGTGAAGGTGGCGTGACCGCCCTCGCCGGCTTCCCCGGGAGACGTGGGACGGCCTTGCGTGTTCATGCTCATGCCAGCACCTCCTTCAGCGCCGCGGCGAAGGCCGCGCGGTCGTCGTCTGTATTGGTCTCGGTCGCAGCGACCACGATCAGGTCGTCATGGCCGTTCTCGGGGAAAAGCCGGCTGGCGGGCACGCCGCCGAGCACGCCTTTTTCCGCCAGCGCTTCCACAACGGAATGGGCGCTTTTCGAAACACGGATCGTGAATTCGTTGAAGTACGCGTGGTTCAGGATCCCGACGCCGGGGACGGCCGACAGCGCCTTGGCGAGCTTCACGGCATTTGCGTGATTGATGCGAGCAAGCTTCTGCAGGCCTGCGGTTCCCAGCAGCGTCATGTGGATCGTGAAGGCCAGAGCGCAGAGGCCGGAGTTGGTGCAGATGTTGGAGGTGGCCTTCTCGCGGCGGATATGCTGCTCGCGGGTCGACAGGGTGAGCACGAACCCGCGCCTGCCCTCAGCGTCGACGGTCTGGCCGGCAAGGCGGCCCGGCATCTGGCGGACGAACTTCGAGCGCGTCGCGAACAGGCCGACATAGGGGCCGCCGAAATTCAGGCCGTTGCCGATCGACTGGCCCTCGCCGACGACGATGTCGGCACCCATAGCGCCCGGCGATTCGACAAGGCCAAGCGACACTGCCTCGGTGAAGACGGCGATCAGCAGCGCGCCGTGGGCATGTGCCTTTTCCGCAATCGGCCTCAGATCGACCAGGTGTCCGAAGACGTCGGGCGACTGCACGACG
>CAJQNW010000189.1 GCA_905479765.1 uncultured Tepidamorphus sp.
AGTCGGAACGCTGCATTCAGTTTTTTGCATCTTGTGGTGTTTTGAAACATTCGAAACAATTTTCCCCGCTGTCGGCCGTGCAGCTGAAACGTATGGCAGCGAGAGTGGATCCTGTCGGTCGCGGTATTAAGCGTCGCAGACGGGACTATTAGGAAGCGCCACCGGCTTCCGCAGGACGATCAGGGCCCCCAACCTTATCGTTCGTTGCCGGAGGTTCAGGCCTCGGGCCGGAGCCGGTGGACGCTGACTACTCGGTAGTTTCCCGCTCCGTGTTCCGTTTGACGTTCGATCGTCCGCAGCCGACCAGTATGCCGACGCGCTTCCTCCCGCGTTACCGGCGCCAGTCACACTAGCAGCGTCCGGGTTCCCCTTCCCGGGCGCTGTCTGTTTTCCCCGCCCCTCCCATCTTCCCGTCGCTCGCCGCGCCGCTCGCGCCGGCGCCGGTTTGGCCAGAAATCCCGTTGCACGCGTCGAAATCAGGATATTCTTTGTCGCGATTTGCAAAGGCGTCACAATCGGCCTATATCCTCAATCAGCAATCGAAAATTCTCCAGTGCGATCCGGCATGCATTCGCATCGTCGGTCCGGAGAATTATGTGCGCTTAAATGGGGAAATGAGTAGAAGTATGAATGACGAAGCAATGAAGCTGGACAATACTGGAAAAATTGTACTGAATCACATCTATAATGAGTCGGATCCAAGGGCTTATTATACAACACTTAGCGAGTTCGATTATTCTATTCCCGAGGAGGCGGCGCCCGTCTTTCGTAACGTCATCGGCGCCATGCGCGACCGCTCCGAAAGCGACGCGCTGAACGTCATCGATCTGGGCTGTTCCTACGGGGTGAACGCCGCGATCCTCAAGCACGGCCTCAGCATGGGCGATCTCTACGAGCGCTATTCCGATACGCGGATCGCCGCGCTCGATCGCGACGCACTGATCGCCGAGGACCGCGAATTCTATGCCGGGAACGTCGCCGATCCCGATCTCGATATGACCGGCGTCGACATCGCCGAGCGGGCGATCGGCTATGCCGTGGAAACCCGGATGCTCGACACAGGCGTCGCGGCGAACCTGGAAACCGGGCCGCTGCCGGATGGCGCAGCCGGTTCGATCGGCGCTGCCGATCTGGTTATTTCCACCGGTTGCATCGGCTACGTGAAACAGCCAACCTTGCGAAAGATCCTCGATGCGGGCGAGGGCAACGCGCCCTGGATGGCGCATTTCGTGCTGCGCATGTTCCCCTACGAGGACTTCGACACCTTGTTCAGCGAGTACGGCTACGTGACGGAGACGCTGCCCGGCACCTTCCGCCAGCGCCGCTTTGCCTCGGATGACGAACAGGCCAGCGTTCTCGACAATCTCGCCGAACTCGGCATCGATCCGGCGGGCAAGGAAGCGGACGGCTGGTATCACGCCGAATTCCACCTGTCGCGTCCGGCCGCCGCGGCCAGTGCGGCGCCGCTCACCTCGCTTTTCAGGCACTAGGGGACCGCGAGGAGCTGTTCTTCTGGCGGCTCGCCGATCAGCGGACGAAGTCCTGGATCAAGGGCCGCGTCGGGCTGATGGGCGATTCCGCCTGCGCGTTCCTGCCGACGGCGGGGATCGGCGCCGATGGCGATGGAATCGGCCGCCGTGCTGGCCGATGAACCGTCGCGCACGGATGCGGCGATGACGGGCCATGCGCTGAATTTCTACGAAAAGCGCCGCACGTCCCGCGTCGAGGCGGCGCAGGCCCACAGCCGCAATCTGGCGAAGATGATGTTCATCGCATCGACGCCGCTGGCCTGGTCGCGCGATCAGGTGCTGAAGTTCTACACGTTCGAGCATCTGGCGAAAACGATCGCCAAGATCTTCGAACAGCCGATTTGAACCTGCTTCAGGTGCGCACGGATTTCCAACTCGCACCGGCTTTCCGGATCAAGACGATGGTCGCAATCACTATTATTTCGGTGCTGCCTTCGCGGAGGCTTATTGGTCGCTGTTCGAGGATCGAGGAGCCTACCCCCCGATCTCCCAGGTCACGTTGACCTCGACGCTCAGCGCCTGCTCGCCTGCCTCGACGGGGACGTCCGATGCGGCTTCGGCGCGCATCATCATTGCCTTGCGCGGGACCGGGCGATAACCGCCGGCCTCGTTGATCGACTGGATGCGGGTGAGGGTGACGCCGGCGGACTCGGCGTAGATACCTGCCTTGCGCAGGGCATCCTTCATGGCGATGCCGCGGGCTTCGTCCAGGCGCGCATCAGCGTCGGAGACGATGAAGTCGATGCCGGAGATCGAATTGGCGCCGACGGTGACGGCCTTGTCGAGCACGCCGCCGAGCTTCTCGAGGTCGCGGACCTTGACGCTGACGGCGTTCCGGACCGTGTAGCCGACGATCTTCGGGGCGTCGGTCTCCTCGGACTTCTTGGGATAGACATAGCGCGGCTGGACGCTGAAGCCGGAGGTCTGGATATCCCTTGCCTCGATGCCGGCCTCCTTGATCGCGGCGATCACCGCGGCGATGGCCGCGTTGTTGGCATCCAGCGCCTCGCGGGCGGTCTTGGCTTCGGTGACGACGCCCGAGGAGATGACGGCCATGTCGGGCTTTGCGAAGACCTCGCCCGTTCCGGTCAGCGACAGGGTGGGGCGCGGGGCGTCGTCAGCGCGGGCGGGGATCGCCATCATCGCGGCAACGGCGAGAGCGGCGGCGACAAGGCCGGCTCTCAACATCATGGACAGATGCATTTTAGTCCTTCGGTTGCGTGGTCTGTGATTGGGGTGAGGATCACCACCCAAATACGTCTGCATTACGGCACTACGCGTGGCTGAACATGGTTAACCGAAGGTTAATTCACGGTATTCCGGGGCGGAATGGATGGGTTATTTCCGCAGGCAATTCGGATGCGCCTGTCCGTTGGCGGCGTCAGCATCGCGTCGGGATCGGCTCCGGTTGTCCTGCCCGGCTTGACATGGGCGCGCTCCGTAAGGGTGAGGTGGCTGGACAGGGGCAGAGTGTCGGTGTCCGAGAGATCGACGCAGGTGTCGCCAAAGTCGCTCCGGCAACTCCGTGACGCCGCTGCCACATAGAGGCGCGGCAGCGCCGCGCGCAGACGCGCCGGAGCTCCGCGATACTTGTCGATCGCCTCAGCATCCGTTCGGTGGACCCGCTCAGCGCACCGCTCCCGAAGCCGACCGTCCGGCGGTTCGTCTGGGAGGCGCTGGCGACGCCCGTGAAGTCCGACATGTTGTAGACGGCGAGCGAAACGTAGCTCGCGTTGCGGGTGCGGGTGTGATCGACGCCGGCCATGAAAACCGTCTGCGTCGTGTCGAGTTTGCGCGTGGCGTACCTCTGGTACGAACTCTCCGACGAAGTCCTGTAATCCCTCAGAATGCGGTCACTCGCGAGCGGATCTCATCCCTTGCGGAAATACAGATGTCCACGTTCCCACATAGCGGACATGAAGGCGTGGGCGACGTCGACAGGATCGTCCGGCATATGCTTGGACTTGGCCGAGGCCTGTTCGATGCATTGTGCGACGGTTCTCTTGCCATCAATCGCCTCCATAAGCGCCTGGTCGAACGGTCCAAGCGCAATCGTAAAGCGGTCGCGCTTCCAAACATTCGGCCTCTGCGCAGCCGCGCCCGGGGGTTCCGGGCGGAGTCCGATAATTTTGAACGGCGTATAGTGCTGCCATCCATCAGCCTCGAAGCTGATTTCGTATCCCGTGGCCGAGCGATGGCAGAGGTTGAACCGATGCACCTTGTGCATCTGAAAGAAGTTATCAATGAAGGTTGCCTGCTCCGTCGCCGGCAAAGCGATCAGGCGCTCATACCCGGGAAAATTGGGCAGAAGGAAACTGGCGGCCGCATAGGCTCCCCGATCCAGCCATCCCCGGAACTTCAACCCGATATCGTCGGCAAACCCGAAAATCTCGGGGACGGAGTAGGCCCGGTCCTGGGGATGCAACACGATATCGACCAGTCCGGCGTCATGTTTCCAGTCGCCCGATTGCGCGATGAACGGTTGAATCGCGTGGTGCCGCGGCAGGTGCTGGCACATTTGTCTCGTCAAGGCGACATCGGCGTCGCTTTGGGTGATCCCGGCAGCGCGAAATGCCTCCTGCAGCATGTACACGCCCGCGCGCAGGGTGGAGCCATACAGCATGAGATGCATCACCCCGTCGGGGGCCAGCACGTCGGCAAGGGCCTGTCCGCCGGCAACGGGATCAGGAAGGTGATGCAGAACGCCCGTGGAGACAATGAAATCGAACTTCCGGTTCAGCGCCCCGACATCGAACAGACTGAGCTCAAGGATTTCAAGGTTCGTCAGCCCATGCCGATCTTTGAGATCGCGGGTGCACCGCAAACTGGTCTCGCTGATATCGATCGCGGTGACCTGGCAGTCCCGATTGAAATATGCTTGGCCCGCGCCCTGAGACGTTCCGCAGCCTGCAACAAGGATGTCAAGCGGCCTCTTGTCGCGATCGGGCCAGAACAAATTGAAGTCGCGGCCCGGGTCCGCCAGCTGAAAGTTGCCCGCCTTGCGCCATTCGTCGAGATCCTTCACCGGCTTCGGGTAAACCCATTTGCGGTATTGCTCTCGTACTTTTGGATTGTCCTTGCGCTTACGCATTCGAAGCCCCTTGGGTGCCATTGACGGGCGGCTGTCGCGCGGTCTGTTCATCGGCCCCTGGTCAGGCCCGACCGTTCGATTACCTCGGGGATCGACGCCTCGTTGAGCGGCGCCATGATGTGGGCGCCGGAGACGCCGTCGATCTCGGAGAGTTGCTGCAGCAGTTCGACGCAGATCGCGCGGCCCTCGGCCTTCGGGTCGCTAGCGGCGTCCATCCGCTCGATGATCGCGTCGGGCATGGTGACGCCGAACAGCTTTTCCTTCATCCAGCGCGCCGATTTGGCCGAGGCGAGCGGGGCGACGCCGATCAGAATGTGCAGCTTGTCCTTGAGCCCGTGCTCGGCAAGCCGGGCGACGTAGCGGCGCACCACGTCCGGGTCCATGCAGAATTGGGTCTGGACGAACTGCGTGCCGGCCTCGGCCTTTGCCTTGAGGCCTGAGGGTTCCCAGTCGGCGGGCGGATCTACGGGAGCGTCGGCGCCGCCGATGAAGAAGGGGGCCTTGCCTTCGACCTTCCTGCCCGACGGCAGTTCGCCGCGGTCGCGGATGCCGATGACGGTTTCGGTCAGCCCGCGCGAGTCGAGATCGAAGACGGGTTTGGCGTCGGGTTGGTCGCCGGCCGTCGGGTCGTCGCCGCGCAGGATCAGCAGGTTGCGGATGCCCAGTGCCGCGGCGCCCATCAGGTCGCTCTGCAGGGCGATGCGGTTGCGGTCGCGGCAGGTGAGCTGGAGGATCGGCTCGATGCTGGCGCCGTGCAGCAGGGAGGCGGCGGCCAGCGAACACATGTGGGCGCGCGCGCCGGCACCATCGGTGACGTTGACCGCGTCGGCCAGGCCGCGCAGCGGCAGCGCCTTTTCGACGAACAGGTGCTCCTCGAGCGCCGCCGGCGGGACGATCTCGGCGGTGACGGCGAAATGGCCGGCCTCGAGAACCGCCTGCAGATGGCTCGTCACATCCTGCCCGTCGCCAGCGCCGACGTGCCATCCCTGTTCCAGCGTCATGATCGGACCGTCTCCTATTTCCCGCGTGTTGCGACCTCCCGTTCGATGTGAGTCGAGGCGCTTGCCTGACGAGACTGCCTTTGCCGCAGGTCAAGTCAAGCGGCAGAAGGTGCGTGGTTCGAGGCGTCGTATGTAGACGGGACCGTCCCGTGGGCCCTGGATCAGGTCCAGGGCACGCGGTCCATCGGTCGGTTGGTCCGGCTTGCCTAGAACATCGGCGGGAAGGGCCGGCCGCCGCGATCCAGCGTGATCCAGCGGGTCTCGGTGAAGGTCTCCATCGACCAGCGCCCGCCGTGCTTGCCGACGCCAGAGGCCTTCAGGCCGCCGAAGGGCACGTGCGGCTCGTCGTTCACCGAGGAGCAGTTGATGTGGCAGTTGCCGGTATCGAGCTGAGCGCCGATGGCAAGGCCGCGGCTCTCGTCGCGGGTCATGACGCCCGACGACAGGCCGTATTCGGTGTCGTTGGCGATGCGGACGGCTTCCTCGTCGCTGGAGAAGGGGATCACCGGGACGACCGGGCCGAAGGTCTCCTCGTCGTAGATCCTCATGCCGGGCTTGACGCCGGTGAGGATGGTCGGCTCGACGAAACGGCCGTCGATCTTGCCGCCGAGCGCCACCTTCGCGCCCTTGGCAAGCGCGTCCTCGAGCTGCTCGCGCACCTTGCCGGCCTGCTTGTCGTTGATCAGCGGGCCGATGATGTTGCCCTTGTCCTTGGTCGGATCGCCGACGGTGAGCTTTGAGGCGCGCTCGACGAACTTCGCCAGGAACTCGTCATAGATCTTTTCGTGCACCAGCACCTTCTCCACCGACATGCAGATCTGGCCCTGGTGCATGAAGGAGCCGAAGTTGGCGGCCTGGGTGGCGCGCTCCATGTCGGCGTCCTCGCAGACGATCAGCGAATCCTTGCCGCCGAGCTCGACGCAACACTTCTTCAGGTGCGCGCCGGCCTTGGCGGCGATCTGGCGGCCGACGAGGGTGGAGCCGGTGAACGAGATGCCCTTCACATAGGGGTTCTCGATCAGCTCGTCGCCGACCTCCTGCACCTTGTCGCGCGAGCAGGTGACGACGTTGAGCACGCCTTCCGGCACGCCGGCCTCCTCGAAGACCTCGGCGAACAGCAACCCGCCGCAATAGGGCGTTTCCTCGGACGGTTTCAGCACCACCGTGTTGCCGGCGGCGATCGGGAAGGCGAGACCGCGCGCCGTCAGCAGGACGGGGAAGTTCCACGGGCTGATCACCGAGACGACGCCCATGGCGCGGCGCACGGCCATCGACACCTTGCCGTATTCCGACGGCAGCACTTCGCCGGTTGCGGCGTAGTTGGCGGCAGCGGCGGCATGGAAGATCTCCGGCACGTAACCGGTCTCGAACATGCCCTTGCCGAACCAGCCGCCGCCTTCGGCCTGCAGCGCCTCGACGATCTCCATCTGCCGCTTCCTGAAAATCTCGGCGACCTTCAGCATGACGTGGGCGCGCTCGGTGAAGGGCAGCGCGGACCAGGCGGGGAAGGCGGCCTGCGCCGCCTCGATCGCCGCACGGGTTTCGGTTACCCCGGCATCGGGCACCTGCGCCCAGACCGAGCCGTCGGAGGGGTTGTGATCGGCGAATGTGCCGGGGGCCGGCGACCAGCCGCCCGCGATGTACATGCCTTCAAATACTCTGGCCATTGTCGTCTCCCTGATACTTGTCACACTATTTCTGTTTGCCCCACCTCTCCTCCGTCATCCCGGAAAACGCGTAAGCGGCTATCCGGGATCGGGG
>CAJQNW010000190.1 GCA_905479765.1 uncultured Tepidamorphus sp.
AGTTCGGTGGCGGTGGTGGCGGCGGTCGTGGTTTCCTCGACGGTCAGATCCTGATCGCCATGCCGACGATGACAGATCCGCGCTTCGAGCGTAGCGTCGTCTACATGTGCGCCCATTCCGGCGACGGGGCGATGGGGATCATCGTCAACCAGCTCGCCCGCAACATCAATTTCACCGAACTCCTGCGCCAACTCGACATTATCGGCGACGGCGAGGAAATCCGGATGCCGCCGGACGTCGGGCAGATGCGAGTGCATGTCGGCGGCCCGGTGGAAACCGGCCGCGGCTTCGTGCTGCATTCCGCCGACTGGTTCGTCGACTCCTCGACGCTGCCGATCGACGACGACATCTGCCTGACCGCGACGCTCGACATCCTGAAGGCCATCGCGCACGGCGACGGGCCGGAAAGTTCCATGCTGGCGCTCGGCTATGCCGGCTGGGCGCCCGGGCAACTTGAAGCCGAGATCCAGGCGAACGGCTGGCTGCATTGCGGGGCCGATACTGATCTGGTGTTCGGCGACAACCTGGACTCCAAGTATGAACTGGCGCTCAAGAAGCTCGGCATCGATCCGGGCCATCTGGCGCCCGATTCCGGCCACGCCTGAACCTCTTGCTCCAACTCAGTGCCGCATCATCGCCGACTGGCGGGCGAGCAGATGGCGGCACTCGTCCGCCGACATGGGTTCTCCGAAGAGATAGCCCTGCGCATACTCGCAACCGAGCGCGAACAGCTCGATGGCGTCCTCGTCGGTTTCCGCGCCCTCGGCGACCACTTCCATACCGAGATCGTGTGCAAGCGACACAATCGACCGCAAGATCACCGGCCGCGCGCCGCTGCCATTCTGGCGCACGAAGGACCTGTCGACCTTGATGGTGTCGAAGGGGAAGCGCTGCAAATATGAAAGCGAGGAGTAGCCGGTGCCGAAATCGTCCAGCGCCAAGCCGGCGCCTAGCTCACGGACGCGCTCCAGCACCTGGGCGGCATACTCCGGATTTTCCATCACAAGCGACTCCGTGATCTCGAGCTTCAGCGTGCCGGGCACCACCTCGTTTCGGGCAAGCACGGCGCGGATGTCGTTGATCAGGTCATGACGCAGAATCTGCCGGCTCGACACGTTGACGGACGCGAAGATCGGCACGCTCGACCCCATGGCGCGCTGCCAGGCGCCAAGCTGGCGGGCGGTGCGTTCCATCACGAACAGGCCGATCTCGACGATCAGCCCGCTTTCCTCGGCAATCGAGATGAACTCCTGCGGGTTTAGGCGGCCGTGGCGGGGGTGATCCCAGCGCACCAGGGCTTCAAAACCGGCGATCCGCTTGTCCTCAAGCCGCATGATCGGCTGGAAGACGAGCTTGATTTCCTCACGCTCCAGGGCCCGCCGCAGGTCAGATTCGAGCGCCAGCCGATCGCCACCCATCGTGCGCATAACCGGCTTGAACGCCTCCACCCTGTCCGGACCGAAGCGTTTGGCGTGATACATGGCGATCTCGGCGTCCTCGAGCAGGTCTTCCTTGCGCTTGTCGGAGCCGTCGTAAACGGAGATGCCGATACAGGCTGTCAGAAACACTTCGCGGTCGCCGAACGTTATCGGCGTGCGAACCGTGCGGCGCACGGCCTCGGCGAAGGTTGCGATGCGCTTGGGATCGCGCTCGGAAACAAGAATGATGCCGAACTGGTCGCCGGCGAGACGGGCCAGCGTGTCGTTGGGTTTCAGATGACGCTGCAGGCGGCGCGCCATCGTCAGCAGGATCGAGTCGCCTACCGCGATTCCGAAGCCGTCGTTGACCTGCCGGAAACGGTCGACGTCGATGACGAATAGCGTCGGGCGCGGATCCTCGCCGATGCGCGAGCGCAGGATGGCCGCCTCCAGACGATCGAGGAACAGCTCACGGTTGGGCAGGCCGGTCAGATTGTCGTGGACGGCATCGTGCAGAAGCCGTTCTTCGGCATTCTTTATTTCGGTGACGTCGACCAGCGTACCGACAAGGCGGACCGCTTCGCCGTCGTCGCCGAGGATCGGCCGGGCGCGCATGCGGTACCAGAAATAATGGCCATCGGCGGCGCGCAGCCGAAAATCCTGTGCAATCCGGCCACGGCGCTGCTCGACGACGGCGTCGAGCGAGGCGCGGAAGCGGTCGCGGTCGCCCGAATGCAGGACCTCGAACCAGCGTCGGGCGCTACCTTCCAGCGTGCCGGGCTTGAGGCCGAGCTTTTCCTCGAGTTCGGGCGAGACGTAGACGCGGTCGCGCGGCACCTCCCAGTCCCAGACGAGATCGCCTGCCCCGATCAGCGCCAACGCCTTGCGGTGGAAGTCGCTCAGCATCCCCTGCCCGATCGCTCCGCCGGCAAAGGCATGCTGCATAACCGTGAAGCCGACCAGCAGGACCAGAACGACGAGACCGCCGGCAAGCGCCGGTGACACCAGATCGTTGGACAGCCGGCCGGTCACCGTCATGCCGGCGGCAAAAAGCCAGGCCAGCAGCAAAAGCCATGTCGGGATCAGCAGGATGGCGCGGTCGAAGCCGCGGAAGGCGAGGAACAGGATCAGCCCGAGACCGATGATCCCGATGAGGCCGAGAGACAGGCGGGCGATGCCGGCGGCCAGCGGGGCATCGTAGACGGCGATACCGGCGACGGCGACCAGCACGGCGAGCCACAGGCCCGCGACGTAGAGCAGCCGGACATGCCAGCGCATCAGGCTGAGATAGGAGGTCAGGAATATCAGCAGGGTTGCGGCGAGCACCGCCTCGGCGCCGGCCCGGAATACCTGGTCGCCTTCGACGGCGACGTTGAAAATCTTGTTCCAGAAGCCGAAATCGATCGACAGGTATGCAAGTACTGCCCAGGCGATCGCGGCGGCAGCCGGAAAGATGATCGTTCCTTTGACCACGAATAGCACGGTGAGGAACAGCGCCAACAGACCGGCGATGCCGATGACCATGCCCTGGTAAAGCGTAAAGCTGTTGACGTTTTCCTTGTAGGCGTCCGGCTCCCAGAGCCGGAGCTGGGGGAGCGTATCGCCCTCCATCTCGACGACATAGGTGACGACGGCGCCCGGATCGAGAGTAATCAGATAGCTGTCAGAATCATGGCTGTCCTCGCGGTCGGGACGAAAACCCTGGCTCGGCGTGATTGCGGCGATCCGCGAATTGCCGAGATCGGGGCGGATGATGCCCGAGCCGACCATGCGGAAATAGGGCGCGACCAGCAGCCGGTCGATCTGTTCGTCGGAATCGTTGCGCAGCGCGAATACCGCCCACGACACCGTCTGGCCCGCCTCGCGGGAGCGCACTTCGATGCGGCGCACGAAGCCTTCGGTGTCAGGCGCCGTGGATATCTGAATGCGGTCGCCGTAGCGCAGATAGAGGTCGACGGAATTGGTCAGGTCTATGGCGCCGCTTTCGAGCGGCACGGGAATCGCTTCCAGGGCACGGGTCGGCAGCGCCGAAAGCGCCAACAAGACGAAACCCAAAAGGGCTACGACCAGCCGTCCGTACTTGCCCCCATCCGTGTCGTTCATTCGGTCTTCCGTGTGTCGCGGCCCCGGCGCCGCCGACATGTCAAAACCTACCGCGCCGCTGGGCGCGGATCTTCAGTAAGCATCGCGTAAAGGAAATGGTCCTGCCAAACGCCATTGATACGCAAATACCGCCGCGCGAAGCCCTCGCGCGTAAAACCGACTTTTTCAAGGAGCCGTATAGACGCCGTATTCGAGGGAAGGCAAGCCGCTTCGAGCCGGTGGAGGCGAAGCTGATCGAAGACAAACGGCACAATTGCGCCCACCGAGGCGCTCATAAGGCCCTGTTTGGCGTGGGTTTCGCCGATCCAGTAGCCAAGCGACGCCGACTGGGTGACGCCGCGCCTGACGTTGGACAGCGTGACTCCGCCAAGAAAGGCGTTGTCATCGGTGCGGAAAACAAAAAACGGATAGGCGCTGTCCTCGCGGATATCCTGGATATAGCGGCGAATACGGCGCCGGAAGGAAGTCCGGGTCAGATCATCCATCGGCCAGGTCGGCTCCCAGGGCGTCAAAAACGCACGGCTTTCCTCGCGAAGCGACGCCCAGGCCGGGAAGTCGCCCATTTGTGGTGCCCTGAGATAAATGCCGTCGCCGTGGATTACCGGCCCGGCATCGGCGGTGACCGACCGCAGAAAAACCATCTATCAAAACCGTCGCCCGTTCAGGCCGCTCTTTTTGCAGCCGAACGCAATCTTTCCTGTATATCAGCCGCAGATTCAAGGTTTTCGACCGGTCCGACGGCTGCCAGCGTCGGGGCGCTGTCGAGAATAATACCGGCGAGAATTCGCCTCACGTGCGCCACATCCACTGCATCGATGCGCGAAACGAGCTCTTCCATCGGTATCGTTCGATCGAGAAACAGCGACTGGCGGGCGATCTGCTCGGCGCGCGCTGCGCAACTTTCCAGGCTCATCAACAGGCCGGCCTTGAACTGGGCGCGGGCGCGGGCGACCTCGTCCTCGTCGATCTCGTCGATGGCCGCCGCCAGTTCCCGGGTCGTCGTATCAACGAGTTCCTCGATATCCTTCGGGCCGGTCGCCGCCGATATGCCGAACAGGCCGATGTCGGAAAAGGCCCAGTTGAAGGCATAGATCGAGTAACAGAGGCCGCGCTCCTCGCGCACACGCTGAAACAAACGCGAAGACATGCCGCCGCCGACCACGGAGGCGGCGATGCGCGCAGCGTAGAAATCGTCGTCGACGAAGGATGGCGCGCGGAAGGCCAACAACAAATTGGCTTCCGACAGATCCTTCTCCGCCCGGCGCTCGCCGCCGACATAACGTGCCGGGGCGGAGGCCTCACCGGCATCGGTTGCGAAATCGCCAAACAAGCCTTCGGCCATCTCCACCACGGCATCGTGCGCGACCGCGCCGGCAGCGCCGACGATCATCTGTGGCGCCCGGTAATGCTCGGACAGATAGGCGCGCAGGCTGTCGGACCCCTGCGCCTCGACCGTCTCGGCAGTGCCGAGGATCGGCCGTCCAATCGGCTGCTCGCCGAAGGCTGCTTCCTGCAGCAGATCGTGTACCAGGTCGTCCGGATCGTCGAGGGCCGCACCGATTTCCTGAACGATCACATGCTGTTCGCGGCGCAGTTCCTCGGCATCGAACACGCTGTCACGCAGAATGTCGGAGAGGATGTCGAGGGCCAGCGGTACGTCGTCCTTGAGGACGCGAGCGTAGTAGGCGGTGCTCTCGTGGGACGTGGCGGCATTGAGATCGCCACCGACCGACTCGATCTGTTCGGCGATCTGGCGGGCGCTGCGGCGGCTGGTACCCTTGAAGGCCATATGCTCGAGCAGGTGCGACAGCCCGTGCTGGTCGGGGCGCTCGTTGCGCGCGCCGGCCTTGACCCAGACCCCCAGGGAGGCTGTCTCGACATGGCTCATCTGGTCAGTGACGACCCTGAGGCCGTTGGCAAGGCGGGTGGTACGGATACTCATTCGACAACCTCCGCGACGACGCGCGTCGATGACTGGATATGGTCGGCGACGGCCGACAGCTCGGCGGGAAGACGGGTGAACCGCTCCTCGCGCTCGTGAAGATCCGACAGCCAGGCCGGCAGGCCCGGGCGAATGCCCGATGCGGCCTCGACCGCATCGGGGAACTTGGCGGGATGGGCCGTTGACAGGGTGATCATCGGCACCTCGGGCCGGCCGCGGGAGATGCGCGATGCGGAAACGGCGACGGCGGTGTGCGGATCGGCGAGATAACCGGTGGCCTGCCTGAGGCTCCGGATCGTCTCGGCACACGCGGCTTCGTCGGTGCGCGCGGCATCGAAACGTCCGGTGACGGCGGCCAGCGTGTCGGCATCGAGCGTGAACGAGCCAGACTGCTTAAGCCCGTCCATCCAGCGGTTGACCGAGCCCGCATCGCGGCCGCTGACTTCGAACAGCAGACGCTCGAAATTCGATGAAACCTGGATATCCATCGAGGGGCTTGTCGTCGGTTCGACGGAGCGCACGTCGTAGCGCCCGGTCTCCAGCGTACGGGCGAGAATGTCGTTGACGTTGGTGGCGATCACCAGCCGCTCGATCGGCAGTCCCATCCTGGCTGCGACGAAGCCTGCGAAGATGTCGCCGAAATTGCCGGTCGGGACGGTAAAGCTGACCGGCCGATGCGGGGCGCCGAGCGCGACCGCGGACGTGAAGTAGTAGACCACTTGCGCGACGATACGCGCCCAGTTGATGGAATTGACGCCGCTCAGGGCCACCTTCCTGCGGAAACCGGTGTCATTGAACAGGCCCTTCACGATCGCCTGGCAGTCGTCGAAATTGCCGGCAAGCGCCAGCGCGTGGACATTGTCCTCGCGCATCGTCGTCATCTGGCGGCGCTGGACGTCGCTGACGCGGCCATCGGGGAACAGAATGAAGACGTCCGTGCGTTCACGCCCCCGGAAGGCCTCGATCGCCGCGCCGCCGGTATCGCCCGACGTGGCGCCGACGATCGTCGCGCGCGCGCCGCGTTCGGCCAGGACGTGATCCATCAGCCGGGCCAGCAGCAGCATCGCCACATCCTTGAAGGCCAGCGTCGGCCCGTGGAACAGTTCGAGGATCCAGTCGTTCGGCGCGATTTGCACCAGTGGGGCGACCGCGGGATGGCGGAACTGGCTATAGGCATCGGCGATCATGCCGCGCAGCGCCGCCGGCTCGATGGAGGAGCCGACAAAGGG
>CAJQNW010000191.1 GCA_905479765.1 uncultured Tepidamorphus sp.
TCGCTCCGCGGGTCTGGCGCACCGAGCCGAAGCCGAGGAAGGCCTCGATCTGGCTGACGTCGCGCACCGCGTCCTTGCCGAACTCGGCGGTGATGGCGCCGCGCTCCATGACCAGCACCCGGTCGGAGAGGACGCTGAGGAACTCGAAGTTCTGCTCCACCAACAGGATCGTCAGACCGCGCTGCCTGCGAAGCCGGAGCAGCGTTTCCTCGATCTCGTCGATGATCGAGGGCTGGATGCCCTCGGTCGGCTCATCCAGCAGCAGAAACCAGGGATCGCCCATCAGGCCGCGGGCAAGGGCGAGGAGTTGCTGCTCGCCACCCGACAGCGCGCCGCCGTCGCGGTCGAGCAGCGGCGTCAGGCGCGGGAAGTCGGCGAGCATGCGCTGAAGCGCGTCGTCCTCGCTGTCCTCACCGTGGTCGTGCCAGGCAAGCCGCAGGTTCTCGCGCACCGAGAGCTTGGGGAAGATGCCGCGCCCCTGCGGAATGTAGCCGAGGCCGCGCAGCGCCCGGTCGTGGGGCTTCAACCTGGTGATGTCGTCGTCGGCGAGCCTGACACGGCCGGAGCGGGCCGGCAGGAAGCCCATTATGGTCTTCAGCAGCGTCGACTTGCCCATGCCGTTGTGGCCGAGGATGCCGACGATCTCGTCGAACCCGACGGTCAGGTCGATGCCATGCAGGACGGGAATGCGGCCGTAGCCGGCGGCGAGCGATCTGACTTCCAGGGCTGGATGATCCGTCATCTCATCAGACCTTCTTGCCGAGATAGACGTCACGCACGCGCGGGTCGTTCATGACGGTGTCGACGTCCTCTTCCACCAGGATGCGGCCCTGATTGAAGACGGTGACCTTCTTGGCGATCGAGCGGATGAACTGCATGTCGTGCTCGACGACGACGATGGCCGCGTCGGCGTTGAGCTCGCCGATGATCTCGGCCATGCGGGCGACCTCCTCGCCGGTCATGCCGGCGGCCGGTTCGTCGAGCAGGATCAGCCAGGGCTCCATCGAGATGACGATGCCAAGCTCGACGCGCTGGCGCTCGCCGTGCGACAGGCGGCCGACGGCGGTGTTGGCGATGTCGCGCAGCGCCAGCCGCTCGATCGCTGAGTCGGTTGCGTGGCGGGCGCGTTCACGGCCATGGGTGCGATAGGCGGCAAGCCAGATGTTCTCGCGCACCGGCAATCCGTCCATGACGCTGGGCACCTGCGTCTTGATGCCGATGCCGAGACGGGAGACCGCGTGCGGGTCCCAGCCGGTGGTCTCCTCGTTTTCGATGAAGACGTGGCCTCCGGTGGGCTTGAGCTGGCCGGTCAGGCACTTGAAGAAGGTGCTCTTGCCCGCGCCGTTCGGTCCGATCAGGCAGCGCAGTTCGTTACGCTGCAGCTTGAAGTCGACGTTGTCGACGGCGGTGACGCCGCCGAACTGCATGGTCAGACCACGGGTTTCGAGGATGCTAGCCATCGAGCACCTCCCCACGGCTCTCTTCGGCATCGCGCCGCGGCCGGCGATGATGCTGGCGTTTCCGGCGCCGCTTCGGCATCGCCCTGGCGAGCAGGGTCCCGAGGCTCGGCACGATGCCGCGCGGCAAAAACAGCACCGACAGGGTGAGGATCAGGCCGAGGAGCATCATGTTGTCGACGAGCGACTGCTGGCCGAGCAGGAACTTCAGATAGGCCAGCGCCATCGCGCCGATGACCGGTCCGACCAGCGTGCCCAGGCCGCCTACGATGCACCAGATGATGATCTCGGCGGATTGCGCGAGTGAGAACATGCCGGGCGTGACGATCTCCGCCCAGTTGGCAAACAACGTTCCCGACAGGCCCGCGATGCCGCCGCCGATGGAAAACAGCACCGTCTTGCGGATGCGCACGTCGTAGCCCATCAGCTCGACGCGGGTCTCGTTCTCGCGGATCGCCACCGCGATGCGGCCGAACGGACTGGCGAGCAGCCAGCGCACCAGGGCGTAGACGATCAGGATCGCGACCACGCAGAACCAGTAGTAGTCGACATCATAGATGTAGCTGCCGGGATCGCCCGGCACGTTCAGAGTCTGGAAGCCCGGGATGCCGTTGAAGCCGCCGAGCCGGGCGTTGCCGATCACGTACTCGGGCCCTGCCGTCGAGTTCATGAACTTGAAGAAGATCAGCGTGACAACGAGGGTGATCACGCCGAGATAAACGTCGGACAGGCGTCCGTAGAACAGCATGGCGCCAAGGATGAAGGCGAAGGCGGCGGGCACCGCGATGCCGAGCACGAAGGGCACCGTGCTCTCGCCGATATTGATCGCGGAGATCGCGTAGGTGTAGGCACCGAGCCCGAAGAACGCCGCCTGGCCGAAGCACAGGATGCCGCCGAATCCCCAGATGAGGCCGAGGCTGAGGGCCAGCATTCCGTAGATGATGAGGACGGTCAGCGTGTAAGTCTCGATCACCGCCGGCGCCACGATGAAGAGGATCGCGGCGATGACGAGAACCGTGAGCGCGCTTCTGAGCTCGGATGCCGCCACCATCACATGCCGCCCCTGAAGAAGCGCCCGGTGATGCCCTGCGGCAAGAGTCTCAGCAGCACGACGGCTGCGACCAGCAGCGCCACCTCGCCGACGACGGGTGAGAACAGGAAAGTGAAGGATTGCGAGATCAGCCCGAACAGGGTCGCGGCGCTCGCCAGCCCCGCGATGACCGAGGCACCGCCGGAGATGACGGTGATGAAGGCCTTGGCGATGTAGGTCGCGCCCGTCGTAGGCACCAGGCCGACCAGCGGCGCCAGTATGCCGCCGGCGAGGCCGCTCAGGGCGGACCCGGCGAAGAAGGTCAGCATGTAGATGCGGTCCGGATCGTAGCCGAGCGCGGAGGCCATGTCGGGGCGCTGCATGGTGCCGCGCGCGATCAGCCCGAAGCGGGTTAGCGACAGCGCCGCGAACATGGCAATCAGAATGACGGCCGCCACCAGGACGATGAACAGGTTATAGCCGTTGACCTGAAAGTCGCCGAGCGCGAATCCCGAGATCGGCGGCGAGATGCCCGTCGTTGTGTTGCCGAAGATCATCGTGGCCGCGCCGATGAAGAACAGGCTGAGGCCCCATGTCGCCAGCATCGTGTCGATCAGCCGGCCATAGAGGTAGCGGATTACCAGCCGCTCGACGATCAGGCCGATGATGCCGACGACGAGCGGCGCGACAATCAGCATCGCGATATAGATGTTGATGCCGGCGTGAACCGAAACGATGGTGGCGTAGCCGCCCATCATCATGAACTCGCCGTGGGCGAGGTTGATGACGCGCATCATGCCGAACACGACAGCGAGCCCGGCGCTGATCAGCACCAGCATCGCTACCGAGTAGACCATCTCGATTGCAATAACGCCCGCCAGATCCACCGCGCTACCTCATCTCTATACTGGCCGGGGCGAGCCGGCCGTTTCGTCGTGCTGCCCTGGCCACACGCTGCCGCCTCGCCGAACCGCCTCTGGACCCCGGATCAAGTCCGGGGCACGCCTTCCTTCGGGTGGCAGGGCCCTTGCCCGAAAACAGGACTCGTGTCCCGGACTTGATCCGGGACCCAGGCGGGGCGAGCGGCAGGCAATGGCGGTTGCTATGTCCAAGGTCTCGTTTTCCAATTCAATCCCGCCCGCGGGCGGAACTCTCCCGTTCCGGCGCCCTCCCCCAATGAATCAGGGCGCCGGTCGGGCCGATTAGGGAAGACGGGGCGG
Source organism: uncultured Tepidamorphus sp. (assembly GCA_905479765.1). Lineage (GTDB taxonomy): Bacteria > Pseudomonadota > Alphaproteobacteria > Rhizobiales > Tepidamorphaceae > Microbaculum. The sequence goes on from CAJQNW010000191.1 coordinate 3,708, forward strand.
GCCATCCCGCGCCGTCCATCTCAGGTCAGTCGATCTTGATCTCGTACTGGGTGTTATCGTCCGGATTGGCGCTGAGGTCGCACACCGCCTGGGTGTCGACGGGCGGACGTTGATCGAAGTTCTCGAGCACCTTCATCTGCTGGTTCTCGAATTCCATCAGATGGACATCGAGGGTGGCGTGGTGCGTCTTCGGATCGATCGACACCTTGCCGCCCGGCCCGACGATCGACACACCGCTCTCGATGGCAGCGTTGATCGCCTCGGAATCCGTGCCGCCGCCCTGGCGAACGGCCTCGGCCCAGACCTTTATGCCCTGGTAGTTCGAGACGGCGATCTCGTGGATCAGGCTGGTATCGCCATAGTCTTCCGTCCAGGCCTTCTGGAAGGCCTCGTTTGCCGGCGTCTCGATCGTCGGGGCGTAGTTGTAGGCGACCAGAATGCCATTGCCTTCCTCCGGCGTGAGCACCTTGTGCTCGTTGCCGACGCCCAGCGTCGTCGAGGCCATCGGGATCTTGTCCTTCATGCCCGAGGCCGCCCACTGGCGGTAGAATGACATATGGTTGCCGCCAACCAGCGCCGACAGGATCAGGTCCGGAGCGGCCTGCTGGATCTTGGCGATGGTCGAGCCGAAATCGGCGACATCGAGCGGGAAGAAATCGACCGAGACTGCCTCACCGCCATTGTCCTTGGCGTATTTCTCCATCCAGCGCGCGGTGATCTGGCCGTAGTTGTAGTCAGCCGCCAGGATGTAGACCTTCTTGCCCCACTTCTTGATCGCGGCAGGAACCAGCACTTCTCCCTGCTGGGCCGGTGTGACGCCCGTGACGACGATGTTGCGGTCGCAGACGCCGCCCTCGTACTGAACATTGTAGAAGTACGGCATCTTGGCCTTGCGCAGGATCTGGCGGATCGCCTCGCGCGAGGCAGACAGGATGCCGCCGTGGACGACATCGGTCTTGTCCTTGCGGGTGAGCTGCTGGGCGTACTGGGTGTAGAGCGCCATGTCGGACTGGGTATCGTAGGAGACGATCTCGATCTGCTTGCCCTCCAGGCCGCCATCCGCGTTGATCTGCTTGACGGCGAGCCTCATAGCCATGTCCATCGGCTTGCCGTAGGCGTCGAAGATACCCGACGTATCGAGAATCGAGCCGAGCTTGATCGTATCGGCGGCCAACGCGCGGCCGACGAGCGAGGGCGCCGACAAGGCACCAAGAGCGGCGACGCCGCCTTTCAACACCGAACGCCTGTTGAAGGTATTGTTCATTCTGGTTCTCCCTGCTGGACCGGTAGTTCTCTGGAACTCTGTGCTATTGCCCAGAGACATCTGAATTGTCGCTCCTCCGGCTCATCCCCGCGCAAGCGGGGATCTGGTGGCGGTAGGGCAGTGCATACCCGCGTGCGATTCCCGCTTTCGCGGGAATGAGCGGAATATGGAATGTGTGGTTTCCATTCGATCCCTCATACACCGCACATCAGCCGTCTTTCTTGACGCGTGTCGCCGCCGTCGCACGGCCCGCCGCATCGGCGGTGCGCCCGCCGAGCTGGGCATCGAAATCAAGGCCGATCTCGTCGCCGATCTTCTTCATCAGCGGCAGCTGCACCGACATGCCGAGGATCGATTCGAGCGCCTGGTTGAAGGGCGAAGTATTGCCACCCCCCTCTCCAGCGGAGCCGCCTCCACCGCCGCCGAGACCGGCAATCTGGTTGATGCGGATCGAGTCGATCTTCTCGACCGGCTTCATCATCTGCGCGGCGATCTCCGGCATGGCATCGATCTTGTGCATTTCCAGCCTTGCGCCGAGAACGGCGGCACTCTGCAGGTTCTCCGCCTCGATCTGGGCCTTGCGGCCGACCGCCTCGGCAACCAGCCGCTCGCGCTCGCCGTCGCCTCGGATCGAGGCGGCCTGCCCTTCGGCCTTGGCAACCGACAAGAGCGAGGACACCTGCGACTTGACCTTCCTGTCGTCGACCTCGGCGTCCTGCGCGGCCTTGACCAGTGCCAGCTTGCGGGCGCGCTCGGCGACAGCGAGATCCTTTGAGGTCTGCACCGTCTCCTGGGCCTCGACGATCTTCGAGCGCGCGGTCTCGGTCTTGGCCTGCTGGAGGGATTCCTCGGCCCGTTTGGCGGCAACCTCTATGGCGTTTTCGATTTTGCGGGTCTCAACCTCGGTCAGCGCTTCCATCTCGCGCTTCCTCAAATGCAGGTCGCGTTCGATCTCGGCCTGCTTTATCTCGCGTTCGCGCTCGATGCGGGCTTCTTCGGTGATCCGGTTGGAGCCGGCCCGTGCGGTCTCGATCTCGGCATCGGCCTGGAGACGGCGCTGCTCGATATCGAGCCGCTTGGCGATCTCGGATTCTTCCTGCTGGCGCTCGATCGTCAGCCGCTCGCGGGTCTGTTCGAGCTGGCGCTTGCGTATAGCGATGTCGGTCGCCGTCTCGATATCGATGCGCGCCTTGCGGTTTTCCGAGACGACCTCCGCAAGCCGACGCATGCCGACCGCGTTGAAGGCGTTGGAATCATCAAGGGCGGAGAACGGCGTCTGGTCGAGCCTGACCAGCGAGACGGAATCGACGATCAGGCCGGAGCGTTCCAGCTTGGCCGACAGGCGGGCGGCGACCGCGTCGACGAAGCCGCTGCGGTCCTCGTGCAGGCCGTCCATGGTGCGCACGGCGACCTCCGCCTGGACCGCGTCGACCAGATTGGGGCCGAGCAGCGCCTGCATCTCGTCCTCGCGGAAGGCGGAGGATCCGAGCGCCTGGGCGGCGCGGGCGATGCCGTCTTCGCTCGGCTCGACGCGGACGTGGAATTCCAGCGCCATGTCGATCCTGAGCCGGTCCGAGGTGATCAGCGCGTTCGCGCCGGCGCGCTCCATCACCATGCGCATTGCGCGCATGTTCATCCGGTCGATCTTGTGCAGGAAGGGCCAGGCGATGGCGCCGCCGTCGATGATCACGCGGCGGCCGCCGGCGCCGGTGCGGATCAGTGCGGTATCGCGCGTCGACTTCACATAGAACCGATTGAGAACCGCGATGGCGATCGCGGCCAGGACGATCAGGACTACGAGCGAAAGGAACCAGACCACCCCAACCTCCTCATCAACACCCGGTCGAGGTCAGCGACCCGCCGGGTTATTTGAATTGGAAAATGATTATCGCGATATTACTTTCCAATTCAAGCTTTTTTGATGAGCACGGCGGTAGGCAGTTGCCTGCCGATCGGGCAGGGCCGGAAAACTGGCAACGCGATACGAGTATGCAACGGCGGGCCGCGATCCGTTGCGCGAAGGTTATGGATGGGATACCGGCGGGATAGGATTTCGCTTTCGGCCCTGGCGCAACCGGCGATGCCGCTCAGGCCAGCTCGCCGAGGATGGAAAACCGGTGGCCGTCGGCCCGCGACAGGTAGATCGGCACGTCCTTGCGTTCGTTCGAGCAGTACGTTCCCGCCCGCGCGCTTTGATAGCGGACCGGGGCTGGACGCCACTGCTTCGCCGCACCGGCTTTCATCGCCGCGTAGAAATGAACACCCTCGTAGAGCGATTGCCCGAGCGCGTTGAGAACCGGCGGGACCGTCTTGTGGCTCGCCCGGTAGCGCTCCTTGAAAGCCTCGTTGCGCTCCGTCTTCAGCTCGGAGAAATAGGCCGAGGCGACGAACAGCCGCCTGGTGTTCTCATCGCCCGTCGCCAGCAGGACGTTTTCCTCGATCACCGTCGACAGGCGGAACATCCGGCGGTCCATGTCCATCGCGCCGAAGGCCCGATTGAACTCGACGGCGTCCTGTCCGATCAGCGACACCAGCACGATGTCGGGCCTGGTCGCCGCGATCCGCTCGACCAGCCATTCGGCATTCTTCAGGCCGAACGGCACATAGCCGTCGAACACGACGGCACCGCCGGCCTCCGCGATCCGCTTTCTGGCAACCGCGTGCGAAGACCGCGGCCAAACGTAGTCGTTGCCGATCAGCGCCCAGTTGCGGACCTTCAGGTGTTTCGTCATATGGCGGATCGCCGGCTCGAGCTGGTCGGCGGCGGTTTCGCCGATCGTGAACACGTTGGGCGCGTGCTCGTTGCCCTCGTACTGCGGCGTGTAGATATAGGGAATCCGGCCGGACACGATCTTGTTGAGCCGCTGGCGCACCGAACTGACGCTCATGCCGACGACGGCGGAGATCGCGTCTTCCTCGATCAGGCCGGCGATCTCGCGCTCCAGCGCCTCGACGTTGCCGTTGTCGGAATCGAGGAAATACGGCACCAGCTTCGACCCGGCGGCACCATTGCCCTCGTTGACCTCGGATATCGCGACCTGGGCGGACGAAATGCACGACGGCCCCCAGATGCCGGCCGAACCGCTCATCGGCGCCAGCACCGCGATCACCTGCTCGTCGCGTTCGATCCGACCGCGCCGACAGATGCCTGGTCCATGCGAGAGAGCCAAACCGTCCATATTCCGGAACCACCCCAATGAAGGCCCGGCCACCTTATTGCGGTGAATTGATCAGGGCGCTCATTCATTTTCCGTTTTAAGAATGGTATGAGGAAATTCAATCGGACGCAATTCGCCAGAACTGAAGAGGCGGCGCAGTCCATCCCGGGCAGTGAAACGGTAAGGGCAGATGCGAGCGGACAACCTGACCTATCTGGTGGCCAAGATGCATCGTTACCTGCACAACGGCCTGGAAGACAGCATGCAGTCAGCCGGCGTTTCGGTCGAGCAGTGGCGAGTTCTCGACCGGTTGCGCGAGCATGACGGCCAGTCGATGGGCGAGCTTGCCGCGACCGTGCTGATGAACCATCCGGCGCTCACCAAGATGATCGACCGGATGGTCGCCGACGGCCTGGTGCACCGCGCGCCGGACGAAGCCGACCAACGGCGCGTCCTGGTCTATCTGACCGACCGCGGAGCGGCGCTCGTCAGCCAATTGACCCACAAGGTCGAGGCGTACGAGGCCGAGGCGAAAGCCTTCATCGGTTCAGCCAATGCGAAGGCACTCGAGGCGCTTCTGGAAAACGCCACGACCATCGAGGTTGGCGACAGCGAAGCGGTCTGACGTCCCGGCCATAAATCTACTCCAACGCTACACCGCTTCCAGCCCGCACCAGCCGGCAAGGAACAGCGTCATGGTTTTCGTGACGCGGCGCAGCGAGTCCAGGCTGACGCGCTCGTCGAAGCCATGGATCAACTCCGACTCAGGCCCATAGACCAGTGCCGGCATGTCGGCATAGAGCCCGAAGAAGCGGGCATCGGTGGTCGCCGTGCAGGCGGTTTCCTTCAATACTTCGCCGCAAACGCTGCGGTGCGCCTCGGCGAGGATACCGACCGGTTCTTCGGCATCCTTCAAAATGTAACCCTCTGCCTCGAAGCCGTTGTAGACGATCTCCGGCGGGTTGTTTTGCAGGAAGACATTGCGGCGCGAGGCGGCCCGGATCGTCTCCTCGATCTCGCGCTTTGCGTCTGCGATCTCCTGCCCCGGGAAGATCGCGACGCGCACGTCAAAGGTGCACCAGGCCGGTACGCTGGACGCCCAGTCTCCGCCCTCGATCTTCCCGACATTCAGGTTGATCGGATGATCAACCGTCTCATAGGGCGGGTACTGGTCCTTGCGCGCATTCCAGTCGCGCTCCAGTTCGTGCAGCGCCTGCATGATGCCGTAGGCGGCCTCGATGGCGTTGGCGCCCTCGCCCGCGTCGGCGACATGCACGGGAATGCCGCGCACCTTGACCTGGAACCAGATGACGCCGATCTGCGCGCGGATCATGCTTTCGTGCTGTGGCTCGGGGATCAGGGCTGCGTCGGCGCGATAGCCGCGCGCCAGGCAGGCGAGCGCGCCGTTGCCGGTGCATTCCTCCTCAATCACGCTCTGGACGGTGACATCGGCTGCCGGACGGAAGCCCGCGCGCTCCACCGCGTCGAGGGCCGCCAGGCAGGCGATCAGGCCGGCCTTCATGTCGCCCGATCCGCGCCCGTGCAGCCAGCCGTCGGCGATTTTCGGCTCGAACGGCGGCGTCGTCCACATGTCAAGCGGGCCGGTCGGCACCACGTCGATATGCCCGTTGAGGATCAGCGAGCGGCCAGTTGGGTTAGTGGCCCGGCGGGTGCCGACGACGTTCCAGGCATTGTCGTAGCTGACATGGACCGGCGAGAATCCCGGCAAGTGCCTGATCTCCTCGATGTCCACCTTGAAACGGTCGACATCGAGACCGCGCTCGCGCATCTGGCCGGCCATGAAATCCTGCGCGGTTGCCTCGTTGCCGCGCGTCGAGGGGAAGCGTACCAGATCGGCGGTCAGGGCTACCTGATCCTCGAATCCGGCGTCGACGGCGTCGGTCAGCGCAGCGGCGGTCTTGTCATCCAGCATTGTTTTTCCTTTTCGTTGAAACGGAACGATCGATGAAGTCCAGAATCTCGCGCTGCACGTCGCGGTCGCCCGACAGCCAGTGCTTCGCACTCAGATAATTCGGCGCACGATAGACGATCGACCGCGAGGCGGTCTCGCCACCAGCATCATCCGGCATGAAGGCACCGCAGTCGCCCTTCAGCACATGGCTCTGGAACCACGGATCGTTCTCGCCGACCAGGGCCAGCACCGGCTGATCGGGCGGCGCGGCCAGACCACGGTATTCCGGCCAGCCTGCGTGGCAGGTCCAGCCCTCGATAACTCGGGCGGCAACCGGCATGTTCGCGATGGTAGCCGTCGTGATGGCACCCTGGGAATGGCCCATCAGCACGTCCGGCAGCCCCCGCAGCGCCGGCATCGCCGCGACCTGCTCGAAGGCATGGCGGATCTCGTCCTGCCGCCAGCCGAGCACGGCACGGTGCAGTCCGCCCCTGTGCGTTCCCGGTTCGCAGCTTACCGGCTTCTCGAGCCGGGCAAAGCTGTCGGGTGCGATGACAAGATATCCAGCCTGGGCCAGGAACCGGCCGGTGGTGTCGGTGATGCGGCTGAGGCCGCTGCAGCCGTGCGCGTAGAGAATGACGGCTTTCGGCGCGGCTTCAACCGTCGCTGCGGCCTCTATCTCTCCAGCCCCGATCATCCGGTAGCCGGCGGATGTCGCCGCCGGTGCGTATACCCGCGCGCCATTCCACGTGCGCTCCAGTTCGCCGGTCTCGGCGCGTGCAATCGTTGCACCGGCCAGCAACGCGGCGACCCCAAGTCCGCTGGCAATCCATCTGGCTGTGGCGAGCATACGCACCGGCCTCACGCGATCGCGCTCATCAGGGCGCGGCTATAGGGATGATCCGGGGTTCCATAGAACGTCTCCGATGGCGCATCCTCGACGATCTCGCCCTTGTACATCACCGCGATACGGTGGCTGAGATAGCGGGTGGCGGCAAGGTCATGCGAGATGAACAGCGCGCCGAAGCCGTGTTCCTTCTGCAGGTCGGCGATCAGGTTCAGCACCTGTGCCTGCACCGAGACGTCGAGCGCGCTGACGGCCTCGTCGAAGACGATGAAGCGCGGCTGGGTCACCAGCGCCCGGGCAATCGCGACGCGCTGGCGCTGGCCGCCCGAAAGCTGGCCGGGATAACGGGAGACGAAACCGGCATCGAGGCCGACATTGTCGAGCATCGCCGCGACCCGCTGCTTGCGTTCGCCTGATCCGACGCCGAGAACCAGAAGCGGTTCCTCTACCGAGGCGCCGCAGCGAAGCCGCGGGTTGAGCGCCCATTCGGGATGCTGGAGGACGATCGAGAGCTGGCCCCGGCGCTGGCGCAGGCCGCCGAACGGATCGCCGCCGAAACGCATGGTCCCCTTCGTCGGTCGCTGCAATCCGAGGCAGACGCGGCCGAGCGTCGTCTTGCCAGAGCCGCTTTCGCCGACGAGGCCGACGGTCTCGCCCTCCCCGATCGACAGGCTGACATCGCGCACGGCGTCGAACCCCTCGCCGCCCAGTAATCCGGTGCGATAGGTGACGACGATGCCTTCGAGTTCGACGACCGGCGTGCTCATCGGGCTCCGGCCTCCCGCTGGCTGCCCGCCCGGGTCAGCACGGATTCGGCGAAATGGCAGACGGCGCCGCGCCCGGCGACGTCGCGTTCCTCAGGCCGGGTCGTGGCGCAAACCGGCTCGGCAAAATTGCAGCGCGGTTCATAGGCGCAAGCCTCGCACCGGGCGGTCAGGACCGGCGGCGTGCCGAGGATCGGCTCGAGACGTTGGCCCGGCTTCTCGTTGCCGGCCGCCGCCGCGATCAGGGCGCGCGTATAGGGGTGCGCCGGCTGCTCGAGAACGGTGGCGGTCTCGCCGACCTCGACGACGCGGCCTCCGTACATGACGGCGACGCGATCGGCGTGGCGGGCGATGAGGCGCAGGTCGTGGGACAGGATGACGAGGCTCGCGCCGGTCTCGCCGCGCAGCTTGCCGAGGGTGACCATCACCTTCTCGCGGATCGAGGCGTCGAGCGAGGCGGTCGGCTCGTCGGCGACGATCAGCTTGGGCTTGCGGGCAATCGCCATGGCGATGACGACGCGCTGGGCCATGCCGCCGGACAATTCGTGCGGGAAGGCGCCGACGACGCGGTCGGGATCGTCGAGCTCGGCGCGTCGCAGCAGAGCAGCGATTGTCTCCACGGCTGGATTTCCACCGATGGCGCGCGCGACCTGCCGGCCGATACGCATGGTGGGATCGAGCGCCGACATCGGGTTTTGGAAAATGAAACCGAGACGATCGCGGCGCAGCGCGCGGAGTTCCTCGTTGCCGGCGCCGACCACGTCGACGCCGTCGACCGTGATACGGCCGCTTTCGGCGCGCGCCTCGGGCGGCAGCAGGCGGCCCGCCGCCATCCCCAGCGTCGTCTTGCCCGAACCGCTCTCGCCGACGATGGCAAGGGTCTCGCCCTGACCGATCGCAAGCCGTGCCCCGTCGAGGCCACGGATCGGCCCGGCAGGCGTATCGTAGGCGATCACCAGGTCGTCGATCTCTACCAGCGCGCTCGCGCTTCCTTTACTCATGTGAGGAGCCGGCCTTTCAACGGCTCGAGACCGTCGCGGACGGCATCGCCGACGAGGTTGACCGACATGATGGCGACCGAGAGTACCGCGCCGGCCGACAGCACCAGCCAGGGCGCAATGGTGAGATAGGCGCTGCCTTCGCGAAGCAGCGACCCGAGCGAGGCCTGCGGCGGCTGGACGCCGAGGCCCAGGTAACTCAGCGCGCTTTCGATGATGATGCCGATCGACATCGCGTAGGTGAGCTGGACGACCACCGCGCCCGTGATGTTGGGCAGGATGTGGACGAGCATCACCCGCCCGGACGAGGCGCCGGCGACTTCGGCCGCCGTCACGAATCCGCGCCCGGAAACACCCAGAGTGACAGAGCGCACAACGCGGATGAACAGCGGGATCGTGGCAATGGAGATCACCGCGATGGCCGAGATCTGCCCCGGGCCGACGACGGCTGCGACGAGCAGGCCGACGATGATCGCGGGAAAGGCGAAGAGGATGTCGGCGCCGCGGGCGACGAGGTGGTCGGAGAAGCCGCGAAAATAACCAGCCAGCATGCCCAGCATCGTGCCGATCACGGCGGTGATGACGACGGCGACGACGGAGAGCAGGAACGTCGCGCGGATCCCCTCCACCACGCGCGGCAGGTAGGAGCGGCCAAGTTCGTCGGTGCCGAAGGGAAAGACCCAGGACGGCGGGGAGAGCCGCGGCCCGGCGCCGATCCTGGTCGGGTCGCCGATGGGCAGATAGGGACCGACCAGACCAAGCAGGACGAGCAACACCAGCATGATCAGGCCGAAGAACGACAGCCCGTCCTCGCGCAAAAGCCGGCCAAGCCGGACGCGGATGGCCGCGAGCGCCGTCAACGCTTCGCCCCGGCGCCAACGCGCGGATCAATGGCCGCATACAGGACGTCGGCGAGCATGTTGATGGTGATGAAGACGACCGCGGCGAGCAACACGCCGGCCTGGACGATCGCGTAGTCGCGGTTCAGCAGCCCACTGAACGTATAGAGCCCGATGCCCGGGATCGAGAATAGCACCTCGACCACCACGGCGCCGCTCAGCAGGAACCCGAAATAGGTGGTGACGACGGTGACGACCGGGATCGAGGCGTTGCGCAGGACATGCAGCCGGATGATGTCGCGCGGCCGTTCGCCACGCGCGACGGCGGCGGTGATGTAGCCCTCCGTCATCACCCGCATCACGGCGTCGCGGGTCGTCCGCAAGACCAGCGCGACACCGAAGACAGAGAGCGTCAGGCCCGGCAGCAGCATGACGCGCAGGTTGCCGACGGGATCCTCGCTGAACGGCACATAGCCGCCGACGCGCAGCCACAGGGACCAGACAGAGAAGACAAAGATCAGGACGCTTCCCAGGACGACGTCCGGGACACTCGCACCGATCGCACCGATGAAACGCGCGACGCCGCCGCGCGAACGGCCAGCCGTACCCGAAGCGATGCCCAGCGGAAGCCCGAAAGACAGTGCGACGACAAGCGCGATCATGGCGAGTTCGATCGTCACCGGCGCGCGGCGCAGGAATTCGTCGAGGACGGGCTTACGGGTTACCATCGAGACGCCGAAGTCGCCCTGCAGAAGCGACACAAGCCAATGGAAATACTGGAGGACGACCGGCTGATCCAGGCCGTAGCGCTCGGCAATCGTGGCGCGGGCCTCCGGCGTCACGAAGGGGCCGAGCAGAATATCCGCGTAGCCGCCGGGGATCAGGCGCAGCGCCAGGAACACGAGAACCGAGACACCGAGGATGGTGATCAGCGCTGCCGCGATCCGGGGAAGCAGATAGGCGATCAGTCGCATCCACCACACCTTCCGCAATCGAGTTGGCGACTTCCGGGAAAACTATAGTCGAGATTCGTGAGAGTCGGACCGGCCGGGACCTGGCGCCCCGGCCGGCGGGTGCCCTTCGCTCAATCCAGAGGCTTGAACTCCGAAATGTACTGGAAGGTATTGGAAGACCCGGACTTCTCCGCCACCGTCACGTCGACCTGGTCGTCGCGATAGACCACATAGTCGGTCTTCGAGACCAGCGACAGCAGGTTGGCGCCGTCGTCGATCATCGCGCAGATCTCGGAGAGCTTGGCGTCCCGCTCCGCCCCGCCCTGCATGGTCTTGACCTCGTCGAGCGCGGCCGAGAGTTCCGGCACGTTCTCCTGGAAGACCTGGTTCCAGACCGCGAACTCAGGGTTCCACCAGGCGATCACCATGGACGGATCGGTATAGCCGGCAAGCCAGGAGGTGGACATGTCAAAGTCGCCGTCGGTGAACACCCGCTGCAGGTATTCCGCCGTCGGGATCGATTCGATCTCGACTTCGAAACCGGCGTCGCCGAGGCTTTGCTGCACGACCTGGGCGATACGGCCAAGGACCGGATTCGACGAGGCCGCGATCAACCCGACTTCCGGGTTCTCGTTGCCGGCTTCCTTGAGCAGGGCTTTCGCCTTCTCGATGCGCTCCTCGCGCGGCATGGCGTAGGTATCGAGCGAGCGGCAGGCGTCCTTGCCGAAGGCCGCGGGGACGGGATAGTCGACGTCGGAGGTTCCCGCGAAGACGAAATCGTTGATCGCCTGGCGGTCGAGCGCGAGATTCATGGCCTGGCGCACCTTCTTGTCCTTGAAGGCGGACTTGTCGCTCAGCGCGTTGACGTCGATGCGGTAATAGTTGGTGGTCTGCTGGGGCTTGGACTCGATGTTGTCTTCCTTGGACAGCATCTGCGGGGCATCGGGGTTGGCAAAGGTGGTGAAGTCGATGCGTCCATCGCGCAGGGCGGCCATGCGGGCGGATTCATCGGGAATGATCGGCGCCTCGAGGCGATCGGCGAGCGGATACCCCTTGCGCCAATAGTGCGGGTTGCGCACCAGGGTCCAGCTTTCGTCCTGCTTGTGCTCCTCGACCATGAAGGGGCCGGAGCCGAGCAATTGCGAGGTCGGATCGAAGGTACCGGCCTTCAGCTCCTCGATCGGCAGGATCGCGGCGGTGATATGCGCCAGCGCCGGCAGGAAGGCGGGGTGCGGTGCGGCGAGCTCGACGGAGACCGTATGATCGTCGATCGCCTCCATCTTGGCGATATCGCCAAGCTGATGGGACCAGTAGGACGCGGTCTCGGGATCCTTGATGCGCTCCAGGCTGCCGATCACGTCGGCGGCCGTGACCGCGCGCCCGTTCGAGAACGCGGCGCCATCGCGGATCTTGAACACATAGCTGGTCGGCGAGGTCTGCTCCCAGGATTCGGCCAGCGCGCCTTGAACCTCAAGGTTTTCGTCAGCGGCAAGCAGCGTCTCGTAGATCATCTGGTACATTTCCCAGGCCGCGACCGTGCCGGCGACGTGCACGTCGAAACCGGTGATCTCAGCCGGCTTGCCCCAGGTGATGGTCTTGTCCTGTGCGAGTGAAGGCAGCACGCAGGTTGCCGCGAGGCCGAGGCCAAGCGCGGCGGTTGCGGCAGCTTTGTTTATCGACGATCGGATGTTCATGGCGCAGTTTCTCACTTCCGTTGCTGTTCCACCTCACGGCCCCGTCTTTCCCCTCGCGGGACTGTTGCTATTGACGATCGTGTTATGAATATCCCATAAAGTCAACAGATGTTATTTTTCGACCGAAAGGTAAACCATGAGCGGCTTCCGCGACTACAGGAACCATGACGGTCTAGGCCTCGCAGCGCTTGTTCGCGATGGAGACGTGACACCGCGCGACCTGCTGGAATCGGCGATTGCCGCTGCAGAGACCATCAATCCCGCGCTCAACGCGCTGTCCCAGAAGCTCTACGATCTGGGCGAGCAGATGGTGGACGCGCTGCCAGCCGGGGATTCCTCCGCCGGGGCCTTCGCCGGCGTGCCGTTCCTGTTGAAAGATATATCAGCGATGCTTGCCGGCACCACGACGACGCAGGGCTCGGCGCTGTTCGCCGACTTCATGGCAAAGTCCGACAGCACGCTGGTCGAACGATACAAGCGCGCCGGCGTCGTCATCTTCGGCAAGACCACCACGCCGGAACTGGCGATGGCGGCCTCCACCGAAAGCAGCTTCTGCGGCACGACACGCAATCCCTGGGATCTGTCGCGGACGTCGGGCGGATCGTCCGGCGGCGCGGCGGCGGCCGTGGCGGCGGGCATCGTGCCGGTGGCGCACGCCAGCGACGGCGGCGGCTCGATCCGCATCCCCGCGTCGTGCTGCGGCCTGTTCGGCTTCAAGCCGAGCCGCGCCCGCACGCCGAGCGGACCGTTCTCCGGCGAGGGATGGGGCAGCCTCTCCGTCGCGCATGTCATATCGCGCTCGGTCCGGGATTCAGCCGCCATGCTCGACGCCACCCATGGGCCCGCGCCCGGCGACCCCTATTGCGCACCTTACTTCGGCGGGCGTTATCTCGACGAAGTCACTACGCCGCCGGAACCGCTCAGGATCGCCTACCAGCGGACGCCGCTGTCCGGCGTTCCCGTCGCGCCCGAATGCGTGCAGGCGGCGGACGACGCGGCCCGGCTCCTGGAGTCGCTCGGCCATCTTGTCGAAGAGGCGCAGCCGCCCGGGGACTGGGCCGAGCTCGCCCAGGCGCTTTGGGTTCTCGTCGCCTCGAACGTCTCGCGCAGCGTCAAGCAGCGCGCCGCAGCCCTTGGCCGCGATGCCTCGCCCGCCGATGTCGACCGGGCGATCTGGAACGCCGTCGAATTTTCCAATGGCTTGCCGGTTGAATCCTATCCCGACGCGTTGGCCACCATACATCTGCAGGGACGGCGCATGGCCGACTTCCACAAGAGTTTTGATGTGGTGATGAGCCCGACACTCGCGCAGCCGCCCGTCTTGCTTGGAACGCAGCACACCAACAATCCGGACAGCGAAGCCTATGGCCGTGCGCTCGCCGCATTCATCCCGTTCACGCAGCTGTTCAACCTGACCGGCCAGCCCAGCATGTCGGTGCCGCTGCACTGGACGGACGCATCCCTTCCCGTCGGCGTCATGTTCTCCGCGCCGTTCGGCGACGAGGCGACACTCTTCCGCCTGGCGGGGCAACTTGAGCAGGCGCGGCCGTGGTTCGACCGCGTACCGGGTGCCCCGACATGACCGGCGACCTGACAAACGACGTGCCGGGCGAGGTGACAGGTTCGCTGTCGGAACGGCTGACGCGCGATTTTCCGAGCCTGACCAAGTCCGAGAAGGCCATCGCCAGCTACATGCTGGCCAACATGAACAGCCTGCCGTTCGAAACAGCCGCCTCAATCGCGGAGAACGTCGGCGTCAGCCAAATGACCGTCGGGCGATTCCTCCGGACCCTGGGCTACCAGGGCCTGAGCGACCTGAAGGAGAAGATGCGCACCAATCTCGATGCGACCCCGCTGCTGATTTCCGACCGCGTTGACCGGATCCGCAAGAACGCGGCGGCCGACAGCAAGCTCTGGGGCAACTTCGAGCTCGAGATGAACGCGATCCTCGGCGTCTACGAGTTGCGCGGGACCGAGCCCTGGCGCAATGCGATCGATGCGCTGGCAACGACCCAGCAGGTTTTCGTCGCCGGCTTCCAGACCATCGGCGGCATTGCCTCGGATTTCGCCGGCAGGCTCGATTACGTGCGGCCGGGCGCACGGTTTCTCGACGGGCGCAACGGGACCTTCGGCGAATTGTTCGCCGGAGAGGGCGACAAGGCGTGCCTGGTCCTCTTCGAGATGCGCCGCTACACGAAACTCAGCCACCAGCTTGCCCGGGCAGCAAAGCAGGCCGGCACGCGGATCGTCATCATCTGCGACAACCACTGCTACTGGGCCCGCGACCATACCGAAAACGTCCTGCCCGTTTGCACCGACTCGCATCTGTTCTGGGACGCACAGGCGCCCTTCCTCAGCCTGAACGGCCTGCTCCTCGACGACCTGATCGTCGAGCTCGGCGACGACGTGGTCACTCGCGTCAAGACGATGCGCGATCTGCAGGATCGTTTCGAGGCGTTTCAGGACTGACAGGTTCTTAAGACGTCAGACCGTCACCTCGTACCAGAGCGGGCGTTTGCGCTCGTCGGTGCCGGCGATCTTCTTCGTCGAGACCTTCACCTGCTTCGTGAAGGCCTTCCAGCCGTTTTCGTCGATGACGGCCGGATCGTGCATCTTCGCCAGCGTCTCGCCGTCGTCTGAACTCAGCACCCTGCCCCTGGCCTTCTCGTGCAGCCGCTTCATCAGGCTGGGCCGCGGAATTTCATTCCAGGTCTTCTTGACGGCCATCTCGTGGTCGACGGGCACCAGCGCTATCAGATCGGGATGATCCATCAGTTCGAGGCCCTGTTCCTTGAGCGTCGCATTGTGGCTGCCATGGTGGCCGACCTTATAGAGAAGCGTGCGCTTGAGGAGATCGGTCCCGGTGACCGTCTTGGCGTCCTCCTCCCATTTCACGTCGTGCCAGGACAGCCAGTTGCCGACCTGGGCATCGCCGGCAAACAGCAGCACGTCGCCGCCGGGCTCCAGTTCGATGGCGAGCACCAGGCTGGTGTTGTTGGTGGCGCTGTCGAGCTTGAGGGCCAGGTCCGGCGAGACGCCAAGCCAGGCATCGTCTATGCGGCGCCAGGCCTGATCGAGAAGCGCGAGGTTGGTCTCGCGTTCCTTCGGGTCCTTGCGCGTATGGCAGTATTCGCTGCACAGGTCGTCGATATCGGCCTGCCCCCAATAGCGGTCCCGGAAGAATGGAAGGTCGTCCGCATGATCGAGCGGGATGCGGTGTTCCAGGCCGAAGGGAGCATCTTCGTCGTAGGTTTCGAACGCACGGTCGAGCGCGGCGGCGGGATCAGCCGCGGCGAGCTCGTAGGTTTCGGGCTGGCTCCTGGAGGGCGCGTACCGCTTGATCTTCTTCTCGTCGTGCGGCGGGCCCAGGACATAGACCAGCGGCCCCTTCGCCGGACCGATCCGCACCGGCACTTCGCCTGGCCTGCGATAAACAACGGGTCCGAGCTCGCGCACCTTGTCGCGCGCGTCACGGGTCGATCGCGCGCCGAGCATCGTCCCGGCCGCGCCGATCCCATCAGAACCGATCCCGTAGAACCCGAGGATGCTGTCGACCTTCGCGGCGGCGCCCATGCCGGACAGCCGCATATGGCCGGCGGCCTTCATCAGCGTCGCCAGCGCCTTGTCCTTGTGCTTGTCGAGTTCCCTGGCCAGCTCGTCGTCGGGATCCTCGGTCCAGCCGAACCAGACCTGCTTGACGTCGAAGCGGGACGCCCAGTCCTCGACCTGCAGGAAGCCGGAGACGTGATCCCAGTGCTCGTGGGTGACGGCAAGCACGTCGATCACGCCCTTCGTGACGGACTCGATGTCATCCACGACGGCCTTCATCTTGTCGGCGGAATCGCTGGTCCCGAGGATCACGCCGCAATCGATGACCATGTGGAACGGCTTGGACCGCGTGCCGGGGAAGGTCAGCAGGAAGCAGTCGCCCAGCCCGTGCCGGTACATGCGGATCTTCGCGCGATATTTGCTCGGCATCGTGAAGACTCCCCTCAACCGCCGCGGTGGGCGATGGCGAATGGCTCGGCATCCGCCGAACCGTGGAAATAGTTGGCGGCAAGGCCCTCCCTCTCCTCCATGAACGCGGCCTCCTGCCTGATGCGCCAGGAATTGTCGACGCGCTTGCGCACGCAATAGCGGATGTTCCCGGTCTCGCCGTCGACGATCCAGGTCGCCCCGCCACGCAGCGAATGGCGGCCATCGGCCCAACTGCGCTGGGTGATCTCGATGATGACGTCGCGCAGCTCCTGGCCGTCCAGTCCGATGCGGCGGGCCGGACGCACCGAGTGGACCTCGAAGGGGGACAGGTTCGTCTTGCCGTCACGTCCCTTGCTGCGCAGCGAGAAGCCGAGCAGCTCGATGTTCTCGTCGCGCAAATCGCCGAGCTCCGTAGCAAAATCCTCGTCGAGCCAGTTGCGCAGGATGCCCGCATCGCGGCGCGACTTGTGGAAGGCGTCGCGCCGGTCCGTCTTGAGCTTCCAGCCGAGCTCCAGCTTGTCGAGACCCTCCTGGATATTGAAGACGAGCGCTTCGGGGTGCTCCCACTTCAGGCTTTCCGGCGACAGGCTGAGCACGCCTTCGGGATAGATGCGGCGGCGGCGGAAGGCGGAGACGAGCGCGACCCTGTAGCCATAGGGGTCGATCGGCTGCAGATCGTAGTCGCCGGTCACCATCGCCCGCAGGAAGTCGCCGAAGGTGATGCTGACAGGCGGGCAGTAGTCGAGCGCCCGGATGACCATGCGCAGGACATGGCCGGCGGCCTTGCTGGCCTCGCTTGCCAGACGGTCGACGAGATCGGGATGAATGGCGCCGACCGACAGTTCGCCGGTACCCTGCGTGGCGATGCGGATCAGGTCCTGGCTGCGTGACTTGTAGATCTCGACGAAGGCCTCGAAGACTGCGGCGACAAGGATCGCGCCGCGATCGTGCGGCTCGTCGCCGACGTCGTCGAGACGCTTGACCCGCTTTTCTTCGCTTCCCTCGACCTCGATCAGGTCGATCGCCGTGCGCAGGCTCTGGCGCTCGCCCAGCGCCTGACCGAACTGTTTTGCGAGGTCGGCCAGTTCGTTGGGCAGGTCCAGCCCCCCCCGCGTTCGCGCGATCTGGTGTTTCAGCGCCTCAGGATGGGTAAAATGCTGGAACAGGGCAACGATGTCGGAAAACGCCTCGTGGAAGGCGAGCATGTCGGGATTGGTCGCCTCGATGTAGCGCCGGTGCAGCCCGTCGAGCAGGGCGTGCGAGGTCTCGTGGGCGACGATGTCGTAGGACAGGCAGGTGAAGACGAGACCACCCGGCAGGTTCCCGCCAGCCAGGTTCACGTCATCGGTAGCATTGCAGTAGCCGAACAGGAGCGCCTTTTTGTCGGGGCTGTAATAGGCGTTCGCCTCGCGTAGGGCATGCGGATAGATGCGCAGCCGCCGGACGAACTGGTTGTGGAATGCGGTTTCATCCTCGCCGTCAGCGTTTTCCTGCCGCCAGCGCAGCCGGCGCGGCGCCCATAGCGCGACCCGGCCTAACGCCTGCTCGAAATGACGGATGGTCTTGCGGGCGACCGCGTAGGCCATCAGCTGGTGAAACTGCGGATCGGATTCGAGCCGCTCCAGCCCGTCGTCGGCGAGCAGCGCCCGGTCGTTGAGATCGACCGGCTGATAGGCCGCGCCGCTGGCCGGGTCGATGTCGATCACTTCGAGGTATTCGTCCACCGGTCCCGGTTCGATCTCGTCCCAGGGCAATTCTATTGTCGCCTGGTTGATGGAGAAGGTGCTGAGCTCGGTGTTGAACAGCGGATCGAAGGCGAAGACGCGCAGGCGTCGGGTATTGGGTACCCGTATCCTCGGCTGCTTGGCTTTCTCGATGCGCCGCAGTTCCAGCGCGCTTGGCGGGCCCGGCTCGGTTTCGGCCGCCGCCGCGCCGGGGCTGGCTTTCGTACCGAGCCTTTTCTCCAGTGTTTCACGCAAAGCAGCCGAAAGCCCCGGCTCCTCCAGCATCGCTTCGAGCAACGCCTTGCGGCTGGCCTTCTCGTCGGCGCCGGCCTCGCGCTCCTCGAGGATCCTTTCAAGCGTATGCGAGGCCTGGGTGATTTGCAGCGCTTCGAGCTCGAGCATCTTCTGGCGATCGTCCGGCTTGGCGGCGCCGAGGCCACCGAGCCCCCGGATCAAGGCGAAGAAGGCATTGTCCTCATCGGTTTTCTTGAGACTGCTCTTCGATTTCGGGGCCTGTGACAGTGCCTTGTCGGCGCGCAGCAGGCCGTGCCCGAAGTGGCGGAGTCCGGCATCCTTGACGCTGGAAAACAGGGCGGCACGCACCGCCTCGACCTTCATCCAGCCTTCGGGATAGGCGTCCCACTTCGCCTTGTGCTTCTGGATCCACAGCGCGGCGGCCGCGGCGATCTGCGGCGTTGCCGCCGACGTGCCGCCGCCGTCGAAATCGACGATGTCCTTGTGGTGGATGCGGGCCCAGGGAACGTTCGGCGTGAAGGCCGCCATCGCCGTACCCATCAGCCGGTCGGGCCCGTAGTTGCCGGCCATCTTGTTGATCGGCAGGTCGGCGTAGGGCGTGCCATCCTCCATTACACCGCAAGCGGCGACGACCCGCTTGAACCGGGAGGGATAGACGAGGTAGCGCGTCGGCGCGTTGCCGAAATTGTTGCCCGCCGCCGTCACGACGAACACGCCCGCGTCATAAAGCTTGTTGACCGCTTCCGCCCAGGCCTGCGAGGCGAGCCCGCCCATACTCATGGTGATGACGTGGATGCGCGTCTTCTCGTCCTGGCAAAGGCCGTAGACGTAATCCATCGCCCGGGCGACGGAACTTTTGGAGAACAGAACCACCGAATTGGCGACCCGGACCGGGACAATCGAGGCGTTCGGCGCGCCGCCGAGATCCTCGCCGCCGAACGTGTTGCCGGCGAGGATACTGAGCGTGCCGGTACCGTGGCCGAGGTTGGTGAAGAAGCCGTCGGTGACGTCGATGGCACTGCCCCTGCCGTTGCCCTCGACGAAGTTCGCCTGCAGCCGTTTGTCGAGATGGCGCGGCAGTGTCGAATGACCGGGGTCGTAGCCGGTGTCGAAATGGGCGATGCGCACCCGGTCAGCGGCGGCAGGATTGCCGACGTCCCTGCGGGCGCTTTCGAGCTGAGAGTGGTCCTTGTCGCGGAACCAGTAGACGTCGTCCTTGTCGTGCGGCAGGCTCGGGTCAGGCGGATCGGCGGTTTCGGTGAGGCCGAGCGAGCGGGTCACCTCGGTTTTCCGGTCGCCGGTCGGCCAGCGTTGCTCGAAATCGGGTTCGGCGAAGCTCACCGACGTTCCCGCGACGCCGATGCCGTCCGCCATCGCCTTGTGGCAGAGGTCCCAGCCGTTGAGATCGCCGGCGATGGCGAGGTCCCCGTCCACGGTCGCAACCTGCCAGCCGCCACCTCCGGCAACGCCCAATCCGCCGGCCTTTTCGGCGGGGATGTTCTGGAACAGCGGCTCGGTCCTGAGGCTCAGGCTCGCCTTGCCGAGTCCGAGACGAAACCGCTCCGGCGCGCCGCCCGCCAGCTTCACCATCAACCGCAACGGCTTTCCGGCCATCGGACTCCTCCCTGTTCCGGTCAGGCACGGGCCGGCCTCGGCCCGCACGGGTGCCAGTACATTTCACGGTGTCGTCAAAAGCCTCTATCGCAGCGCCGGGAGCCGTCACACGGTCACATGAAAATCGATGATCGCTCCGTCGGCGAAGCAGTAGGTCTTGTCGTTCAGTTCGCAATCGATCGGTTCGCCGCCCTGTTTGTGGGCTTCCACCAGGATGACGTACTCATGACCGGGCAGAACGTCGTGCCCGGCGGTCGGCGGATAGCGGCTGTGGTCGAGAAAGAACACGGACCAGAGGCGGTACCAGAAGCCGACCGGCGCGATGACGCCGGCAAGCTCCGGCGGCGACTGGTCGGTTCTCGGACCCTTCTTCTGGATATGTATCTCGATCGGTCCGACCGCCTCGTCCCGCGTCACGCGGATCGCCACCCAGGCTTTGCCTTTTGGGGCCTCGGGCAGCTTCGGCGTGTCGGCGACCGGCTGGCGATAGCCGAGCGAAACGAGGATGCGGTTCACCCCGCTGCTGCCGCCGGCGAGGATCAGGGTCGTCACGATGAGCGCCACGGTGTGGTCGGTGCCGCCGACATCCACGCCGTAGGCCTCGAGAAGCGCGCCGAAGACCTGCTGGTCGAGATCGAACGTGGACACCACGATGGCCGACAGGACGATTGCCACGAGGGTCTTCACGCCGCGGCCGTTGAACATTTCCAGAAAGAGCCGCCAGTTGAAGATGACGGCGAGCGCCGACTCGATGAGCACGGCCAGGACGAACAGGATCATCAGGACGCTGAACGAGGCCGCCGCGACTTCTCCGGTCCGGGTGAGCGCCTGCGCCTGGGCCAGGGCGGTCGTGGTTTCCTGCGCCAGCGCCGGTCCGAAAGCCATCGCGGAAACGGCCGAAAGCGCGACCGCGAAGCCGCCCGGATACCATCGCCACACGGCGAAACCGGCACTTTTGCCTGACATGATGGACCGCATCTCGAATCTTCCATCAACACGACACAAGGCAACGAAATGAAGTCTATCTAGATGCTACGCCGGTTTGCAAGCTGATTAGAATGATCCCGTGTTATTTGAAATCCACCCTATTCATCCTGAATATGCTTCACTTCCCGCAAACATTTGCGTCGTATCGACTTATCCACTTTACACGCAAATTTTATTCATAACGGGCACAACGTCATGTCCGGATAAAGACATCGCCGGCAACTTGGCAAGGCGCCTAAGGTATGATTATCTGAGGCGGCTCGTTTCGAGCGCGACTGAGGCACCCTTTTCAGGATTTTCGTTTGGCGTAGAGCGGCGCGCCCAACGGTTCAATAACAACACGACAGCGCAATGCTCGCAGGGCTTGGAGTGCCGGTTCATGCGTGCCTGTGGCTTCGTCCCGAAAGTGGCTTGCATCGCGGTTCTGCTGGCTTCGCTGGCATTGGCGCATGACCATCCAGTCCAGGCGCAGAGTTCGCTCAGTCCCGGCTACGCGGCCGGCGACGCCGGCCTGACACCGGCGGAACGGGCAGGCCGCGAGATCTGGTTCTACGCCACCGCCTTCAACGACCGCTTCTACACCTATTCCTATCCGCAGCGGCTTGGCGGCTACATCGACTGGTTCAAGATCCTCGGCGCGGAGCGCAAGGGCGACCTGTTCCAGGCCTGGGGAGCGATCCCCGATCCCGACTGCTGCGTTCCGGGCGAGGACGGCTGTCCGGCGAAAAGCCGGGCGAAAACCTACGGCTTCCAGTGGTGCCCCGGCGACGACGAACTGCTGGCCGCCGTCGGCAAGGCGGACTACCGCGACCCCGCCTGCGACTTCGACGACAGCCCTTTCAACATGTCGACGCCGCACGGCGCCAAGGACCAGCGCCAGAATTCGTGCGACCTGAAGTTCGGCACGTCGACCGGGGTATTGGGCCTGCGCAAGTTTCCCAATCCGCGCTTCGACAAGGCAAAGTGGGAAGCGCTGAACGGATCGACGGGAAGCTGGGACGGCTACACCGAGGCGCTGTCGCAGGACGACGACGATCCCGACGCGCGCATCAGCCGCCTGTTCGACGGATCGGTCGAGCCGCCGTTCCGGATCGGCATGGCCTGCGGCGCCTGTCACATTGCCTACGACCCGCTCAACCCGCCGGCGGATGCGAACAATCCGAAATGGGAAAACATCAAGGGACTGGTCGGCAACCAGTACTCCCGCGTCTCGCAGATGCTCGCCTCGGGCATGTCGCAGCACCGCATCGAGTGGCAGCTGATCGCCGTCACCCGGCCAGGCACGGTCGACACCTCCGCGCTGCCAATGGATACCATCTCCAATCCCGGCACGATGAACGCCATCATCAATTTCGCCCGCCGGCCGTTGCACGAACACCGCATCGTCAAATGGCACAAAGCGGCAAGCTGCGAGGCGGGCGCGCCGGAAAGCGAATGCTGGTGCGAGCCGGACCGCGAGAACAAGTGCTGGCAGCGCCGCGAGAGCGTCGAGATGGTGCCGAACGTGCTGAAGGGCGGCGAGGATTCCATCGGCGTCCTGGAGGCGATCCAGCGGGTCTATTTCAACATCGGGTCGTGCGCCGAGCAGTGCTGGCTCAACCATATCCCCGACATGCGCGCCGTCGATCCGAACCAGCGCAACTATGGCCAGACGCCGCTCGACATCGGCCAGTGCCGGCGCGATTGCGCAAGCTTCCGGGCAATCGAGGACCGGCTGGAGGATGTGCTCGCCTTCTTCCTGCATGAGCGTCCGGCAGATCTGTGGAAAGCCCGCGGCCTGTCCGGCCCGGACGAACTGGAAACGCAGCTTGACGCGGAGTTTTTCCCGGGCGCGGTGGATCTCGGCCGGACCGTCTTCGCGCAGAAGTGCGCAGCCTGCCACTCGACGCAGGCTCCGCCGTTCGAGAACGCCGACTTCCTGGCGACAGATCCGAACGACCCGACGCTCCGACTCGACTGGCTGAGCAACGAGAAACCGATCAGGGCAAGCCTCATCGGCACCTACCCTGCGCGCGCGCTGCACTCCAATCACATGCCGAGCCGGGTCTGGGAACAATACGCCTCGAAGACGCTGTGGGAGCGGCCGGTCGACGACAAGCTGCCCGAACTGATGAAGGGAAGCGGCCGGGGCTACTACCGCGCGCCGTCGCTGCTCAGCGCCTGGGCCTATGCGCCGTTCATGCTGAACAATGGCATCGGTCCGGAAGTGTGCGGCAAGCCGAGCGACCCCGACGTCGACTACTACGTCTCGCCTTATGTCGATGAAAACGACAAGCCGGTCGCCGACGCGCCCGCCTGCCGGCCGTTCGACCCGAGCGTGGACGGCCGCTGGGCCCTCTACAAGGACTCGATGGAGCTATTGCTCAATCCGCAGAAGCGAGGCCGCAAGGTGTTCCTGACGACCGGCGACATCGTCGTCGATGTCGCGCCCGAGGTACATATTGGCGATCTGGAAACGGGCTTGAGCATCCGCGTTCCCGCCGGCGTTCCGGCGGGGGCGATGAACAGCCTGCGCTATAAGGACCTGATCCAGGACGTCGTGCTCAACGAGCGCCATCCCGACCAGCTGGAGGCAAAGTACGCGGTCCTGCTGGAGCCCGATCAGCTTGCCGAGCTGAAGGCCGGTCTCACCGAGGTCCGCAACGCGCTGATCAAGCAGGCCGGCGCCTTCCAGCTCGACGTCACGGCAGTGCAGGGCGATTTCATCCAGCGCTACTACGCAAACGTGCTGGAGCATCAGGAAAACGCCGGCCATACCTTCGGCGCCGATCTCGCCGATCAGGAAAAGCAGGCGCTGATCGCCTTCCTGGCGACTTTGTGAACCGAGGCGGAGGGAGACGCGCCGATGTCCCAGACGAATTCCTTTCTCTCCCGCTTCGTCGTGGTCCTGGTAGCGATCGTAATCGTCGCCGGCGGGATCTGGCTCTATCTGGACAGCCAGAAGTCCGGACCAGTCGAGCGTCCCGGCATCTCATTCGCGCCGCTTGAAGACACGTCGATTACCGACCCGGACAATCCGGCCAAGGTGTTGCGGGTCGATTTCGCCCGGCTGGAGCACGAGCTTCCGCTGTCGCGCGACGACCTGATGGCGCTGACGCCGGCAAATCTCGCGACGCTGTCGCAGGAGGAGATCGACCAGATATACGGCCGCCTGACCGCAGGCCCCATTCCCGACGGCCCCTATAGCGGCACCCTGTTCTTTGCCCGTGGCGATACCCTGCGGCAGCGGCTCGACGAGATACTCGGCGGCATCGGCGGACGCATCGCCGGCGAAAAGCTCGATTTCGCCGAACGGTTCGGGCACGTCATGTGGAAGGGCAAGATGTTCGAC
>CAJQNW010000192.1 GCA_905479765.1 uncultured Tepidamorphus sp.
CCCGAAAGAGGATTGATCTTCTCTTTCTTGTAGAGCTCCATCATCGCCTGCTGCTGTTTCAGCTTGTCGTCCTTGTACTTCTCCCGCATCTCCATCATCTGCGGCTGGACGAGCTTCATCCGGCTCATCGAGACGTAAGACTTGTTGGCGAGCGGGAAGAACAGCAGCTTGATCAGCACCGTGGTGATCAGGATCGAGACGCCGAAATTGCCGACCAGCTTGAAGAAGTAGTCGATGACGTAGAACAGCGGCTTGGTCAGGAAGTAGAACCAGCCCCAGTCGATCAGCAGGTCGAACTTCTCGATGCCGTACTGGTCCTGGTAGCCGTTCAGCAGGTCGACGCGCTTGGCCCCGGCGAACACCTGCTCGGTGACGGTGGCCGTCGAACCTGGCGCGACAGTCAGGGGCGCGCGCAGGAAGTCGGCCTGATAGGTCGGCTTGCCGTTGGCAATGCCGGTACTGAACTTGCCGTCGTAGGGGGAGTCCTGGCTGGGCACCAGTACCGCGGCCCAGTATTTGTCGGTAATGCCGAGCCAGCCGCCGGTGGCCGCCGGGAAGGGCTGCGGGCCGTCCTCGAGATCGTCATAGTCGATCTCCACCAGTCCCTCGGTGCCCAGCACCCCGATCAGGCCTTCGTGCAGGATGAAGAAGCCAGATGTCTTCGGCTCGCCGTGCCGCGAGACCAGGCCGTAGGGAAAGAGCCTGGCAGACGCGTTGCCGGTATTCTCGACCGAATCCGTGACCGTGAACATGTAGTTCTCGTCGACGGAAATCTTGCGGCTGAAGCTCAGGCCCTGACCGTTGTCCCAGGTCAGGGTTACGGGCGAGTCCTGCGTCAGCGTGGCGCCGGACGGCGCCGACCACAGCGTCTGGTTCCCCGGTACCGGCGTATTCGTGTCGTCGGCGACCCAGCCGAATTCGGCGTAGTAGGGGTTCGGCGCGCCCGACGGCGACAGCAGGACGATGTTCGGGCTCGTCGGTTCGACGGTCTCGCGGTAGTCCTTCAGGATCACGTCGTCGATCCGTCCTCCCTGCAGCGCGATCGATCCGCGCAGGGACGGCGTGTCGAG
The DNA here is from genome assembly GCA_905479765.1 of uncultured Tepidamorphus sp. GTDB lineage: Bacteria > Pseudomonadota > Alphaproteobacteria > Rhizobiales > Tepidamorphaceae > Microbaculum. The sequence goes on from CAJQNW010000192.1 coordinate 1,071, forward strand.
CGCCACGCGCGGGCTCTGCTTCAGGGCCGCCTCGCGGGTCACCGCCGCGCCGGCTTGCTGCCCGGCGGCGGGAACCTGGCCGGGAACCTGAACACCGCCATTCGCCCCGGGCTGTATGGCGCCGCCCGCCTGGTCGCCCGTCTGCGGCGTCTGGATCTGTGTGCCCTGCGCCTGCTGCTGCAGCTCTTCCCTGGCCTTCTGCTTTTCCATCTGCGGGATAGCGTAGAAGTACTGCCAGCCGATCAGGATGATCAGCGACAGCGCGATTGCCAGGATATAGTTCCTGTTTTCACCCATCATAGGTCCGGGGCCTTGTCGTGCGGCGTTTCATTGGGGGTGCGGCCATGGGCTTTGGAGCCATGGATCTTCCGTAAGGCCGTTTCGAGATCCGTTAGGATACGGGCGAACGGTGTCGTCAAAGCGGCGCGCCGGCCGATCACGACGTAGTCATGACCGCTGTGCACCAGCGAGCCGGCACGCATGCGGACCGCTTCGCGCAGGCGCCTGCGCACCCGGTTGCGCTCCACGGCGTTGCCGACCTTGCGGCTGACCGTGAAACCGATCCGGACGGGATTGCCCTGAAGGCCGCCGGTTTCACCGTCGTCACGACGCCGGGCCTGCAGCACAAGCGAGCGCATGGCCACCTTCCGGCCGGTTCGGGCCGCGCGAAGGAAATCGGCGCGCCGGCGCAACCGATCGAGCGGCGCCACATGCGCCACCGGTTCGGCTAGCGCGTGGGCGCCGGTTGGCATGAGCGGTGTCTCGCCGCGGCCGGTCAGGCCGACAGGCGCTTGCGACCGCGCGCGCGCCGGCGGGTAATGACCTTGCGGCCGCCCTTCGTTGCTATCCGTGCGCGATAGCCGTGGCGGCGCTTGCGCACCAACTTCGAGGGTTGATAGGTCCGTTTCACTGCCGCACTCCGACGTTTTCGGCTGGATTGATGTGAGGCGTCGGCTGAAGAAGTCTTGCTGCCGGAAGCCGGACATCGAAACAATCGATACCGCCCCGGCCCGCTGAGGCGACGCCAAGTTGAGCGGCTTATACGGGACAGCGCCTGCCCAAGTCAACGCGCTGACCGCACGGCGGGAACCTCGTCCGATGCCCGTCGAAGGCTACGTGCGGCTGTTTACGGGGATCACGGTTGCTACCGAAGCTTCACTTCCCGGTGAAGGCGCGCGCAATTGCCGCCGTGTTTCGCTACGTTGCAAGCGGGATCAGCGGAAAATCCGCGATTTTGTGACGCCAACGACGTCATTGGCACCCAGGTAGTGACAGGTAGACATGAGCGCTTCGGACCGGCCCGGCCTGAAATCGGGAAAACAGCAGCCACCGGCCGCAAATGGCGGATCGGCGGCGATGCTGCGGCGCTGGCTGCCACTGGCGCTGATCGTCGCAGCCATGGCTGTTGCGATCTGGCAGGGCTGGTATCGCTACCTGACGCTGGAGTCGCTGATCGCCCACGAGGCCGAATTCCGTGGGTACGTTGCCTCCAACATCGCCGGCGCGCTGGCGATCTACGCCTTAATCTATATCGCCGTGGTGGCGCTGTCGCTGCCCGGCGGGCTCTTGTTGACGCTGGCCGGCGGTTACCTGTTCGGCTGGCTTGTCGGCGGTTCTGTTACGGTGGTTGCCGCCACCATCGGCGCGACGGTCATCTTTTTGATCGCCCGCACCTCGCTGGGCACGGCGCTCGCCGAGCGCGCCGGCCCGCGCCTCAACGCGCTGAAGGAGGGGTTCAAGGAAGATGGCCTGAACTATCTCCTGTTTCTGCGCCTGGTCCCGGTGTTTCCCTTCTGGCTGATCAATATCGCCCCGGCGCTGCTCGGGGTCCGGCTGTCGACCTACGTGCTGGGCACCGTCGTCGGCATCATTCCAGGCACCTTCGCCTTTGCCTTCGTCGGGGCCGGGCTCGATAGCGTCATCGCCGCGCAGCGCCAGAGTTTCGATGCCTGCACCGCCGATGCGGCCGCCAAGGGGCTCGATCCCGCGACCGCCTGCAAGCTTGGCGTCGACCCTTCTGCCCTGGTCACGCCGGGCCTGATAGCGGCCCTCGTCGCACTGGGCGTCCTTGCGTTAGTTCCGATAGCGGCTAAGAAAGTGCTGGGGCGCCGGCCGGCCCGCTGAGGCGGGCGGGACCGGCTTGGCGGTGCGATACGGACCAGCGGCGGGGCGATCATCTCATGGCGGACATACTGAAACCGGATATCTGCGTCATCGGCGCCGGCTCGGGCGGCCTGTCGGTCGCTGCGGCCGCCGCGGCCTTCGGCGTGCCCGTGGTGCTGGTCGAAAAGGGCGCGATGGGCGGCGATTGCCTGAATACCGGCTGCGTTCCCTCCAAGGCGCTGATCGCCTCGGGCAAGCGCGCGCAAGCCATGCGCGAGGCAGCGCCGTTCGGCATCGCCGCCGCCGATCCGCAGGTGAATTTCCGCAAGGTCCACGATCACGTGCGCGGCGTCATCGACGGGATAGCGCCTACCGATTCCGTCGAACGCTTCCAGGCGATGGGCGTCAGGGTCTTCCAGGCCGCCGCCCGCTTCGAGGATCCCAGCACCGTCATCGTCGGCGACACCCGCATCCAGGCCCGCCGCTTCGTTGTCGCCACCGGGTCGCGGCCCGCCGCGCCGCCGATACCCGGGCTCGAGGACGTGTCCTATTACACCAACGAGACGATCTTTGGCGTCACCCGCAAGCCCGCCCACCTGATCGTCATTGGCGGCGGCCCGATCGGCCTCGAACTTGCCCAGGCGTTCCGTCGGCTCGGCAGCGAGGTGACCGTGCTGGAAGCCTTCCAGGCTCTTGGCCGCGACGATCCGGAACTGGCCGAGGTGGTGCTAGCCCGTCTCGCGAAGGAAGGAGTCTCCGTTCGCTCCGGCACCAGGGTCGCCCGCGTCGCAAAGCGCCGCGGTGGCGTCCGCGTGTTCGTCGAGAGCGAGGATGGCGAGGAAGAGATTTCCGGGTCCGATCTGCTTGTCGCCACCGGCCGTGTGCCTGCCACCGACGGGCTCGATCTCGAAAAGGCCCGCGTTGTCGCCGACGAGAAAGGCATCCGCGTCGACCGCAAGATGCGCTCATCGAACCGCAGGGTCTACGCGGTCGGCG
>CAJQNW010000193.1 GCA_905479765.1 uncultured Tepidamorphus sp.
AGATCATCGCGTGCCGTGATTGTCCGCACCGTGAAACTTCGTACGGAGCGCTTCAAGGTCGTACGGATGGTTTCCTGGCTGCTGAATGCGAGCCGCGCTCGCAACTGGGCCGGGGCGTCCCATGGATAACGATGGCCAACCAGTACTGACGCCAACAGTTCTCCGGTTGCTTCGACCTTGTCGACGACGATGAAATTTCCTTCATCGTCCAGCCGGCAAAGAATGCTTGGCAAGTTCGTTTCGCCCGACAAAGTGACCAGTTCCGCGTGAATCTGGGCGGTCCTGTCACGACGGCCAAGCAGGTTGCCCAAATCCGATAGTAATCCGGTTCCCAAAAAGTATCGGCGTCGGGCTGAGTCGTGCACGACCCAACGTTCGCTGGTCAACGTACGGAGTATGGCGAGGCAGTGGCTTTTCGTTATTCCCAGACTGGAAGCGATGTCGGTAAGGCTCGCTCCGTCACTGTGGTTTCGATCCAGGAACCGAATAATCGACAAGCTCTTAGAAACGGCCGGGACGGTTTTTACCGTTTCGGATTCCGATGCCAAAGCCATCACAGATCCTTTAATCCGCCGCACCGGACCCCGTCTTGACTCAGTGAGGTCCAAAATGCAGTAATTATTTCCATAGAACAGAGTTCTCTCTAGAGAACTTTTGTGGCGCGGTCAACAATCAGCCGGTTGCCGCGAAAAGGAGTGCGATAAAGCCGTTGGGCCGATTTCTGCTAAGCCGCCTTTTTCAGGCGCTCATCGTCATGACTGCAGTCGGAGCGATCGCGTTCGTGCTGTTCCACTATGTCGGCGACCCAGTCGAAATGATGGTTGGAGTCGAAGACAGCGCAGAGATGCGGGTGGAGCTTCGCGAGCGGCTCGGCCTAAACGACCCTGCGCCGGTCCAGTTCATCCGCTTCATTGGCGATGTGGCGACCGGAAATCTCGGTGTGTCCTACCGGACCCGCCAGCCTGTAGCGGAGCTGATTTTCTCGCGTCTTCCCGCAACTCTCGAACTGGTCTTTTGCGCGACGATCTTCGCACTGGGAACTGGCATTCCATTGGGCGTCGCGGCGGCGCTCTATCGGGGCCGGTGGACAGGCTACCTTGCCGATCTGACGACGCTCGTGGGTATCTCCATGCCAACGTTCATGACCGGAACGCTCCTGATCTTCCTGTTCGCGGTGACGTTTCCGATCCTCCCGTCGTTCGGACGGGGCGAGGTCGTCAAGATCGGCTGGTGGACGACGGGATTCCTGACTGTCAGCGGACTCAAGTCGCTAATCCTGCCTTCCGTGACATTGGGCCTGTTCCAACTGACCATGATCATGCGCCTGATGCGCGGGGAAATGCTGGAGACGCTTCGGAGCGATTTCATCAAATTTCAGCATGCGCGAGGACTGTCGACGCGGCGCATCCATTTCCGCCACGCGCTTCGCAACTCGCTAATGCCGGTGATCACGGTCAGCGGCATGCAATTCGGCGCGCTTCTGGCGTTCTCAATCGTGACGGAGTCCGTGTTTCAGTGGCCGGGTGTTGGGCTGCTCTTCGTGCAATCGGTCAACAACGTCGATGTGCCGGTAATGGCAGCCTACCTGATGATTGTGGCTGCGTTCTTCGTGACCATCAATCTGGTTGTCGACCTTCTATATTACTATATCGATCCCCGGTTGAAATCCGGGCTGCAGGGACGCCGGGCATGACCGCTGAACCTGCAGTCATGTCCGACCGTCCAGGCGAAAGTAGCCGGAGCACTCCGAAGGTACGTTTCCTGGAAAGCGACCTGTTCCGTTCGTTCCGTCGGTCGCCGGCGGCGATCTTGGCTTTCGGCCTGGCAATCGTCTTCATCGTTCTGGCTCTCGCCGCGCCGTACATCACACAACAGAACCCCTACGATCCGGCCAGTTACGACATCATGGTTTCGAATCTGCCGCCTGCCTGGATGGCCGGAGGCGAGCGTGAGTTTCTGCTCGGCACGGATGATCAGGGCCGGAGCTTGCTCGCGCTTATTCTGTACGGCCTGCGGATTTCGATGTTCGTCGGTGTTCTAAGTATCGCGCTGGCAATGTCGTTCGGCACGGTATTCGGTCTGGTCAGCGGCTTCCTGGGTGGCTGGGTCGACGTCGTGATGATGCGGATAGCCGACATCCAGCTCAGCTTTCCTCCGATCCTCGTCGCCTTGCTCATCGACGGTATCGCCCGTGCAGCCCTTCCGGCGGGCCAACGGGAAACGCTCGGTCTGGCCGTGCTTGTCTTCGCGATTGCCGTGTCGAAATGGGTGTTGTTTGCACGGACTGTCAGGTCGTCCGTAATGGTCGAAAAGCGCAAGGAGTATGTCGACGCGGCGCGATTGATGTTCCGGCATCCCGCCGCCGTCATGTTCCGTCACATACTGCCGAACACCATTGGGCCACTGATGGTGCTGGCTACGATCAATTTCGCGATGGCAATTCTGACCGAGGCGACGCTGTCGTTTCTCGGCGCCGGCGTGCCGCCGACGACGCCATCCCTCGGCACGTTGATCAAAATCGGCAACGACTATCTTTTCTCGGGTGTCTGGTGGATCACGATCTTTCCCGGCATCACGCTGATACTCCTTGTGTTCGCCTTCAACATGCTTGGTGACTGGCTGCGCGATGCGCTTAACCCGCGGTTGCAGTAGGCGGGATGATGACTGAAACCCCCATTCTTTCGGTTCGAGATTTGTCAGTGTCGTTCGCGCAGTTCGACCGGACAATCAGCGCGGTACATACAGCGTCCTTCGATGTGGCGCGGGGCGAAGTTCTTGGCATCGTTGGCGAATCGGGCGCCGGCAAAAGTCTGACAAGCATGGCGATCGTCGGGCTGATCCCGCCGCCCGGGTATATCGAGGCGACATCGATCACCCTCGAAGGACGCCCTATTCATAATCTCGGCCCGAAGGAAATCCGCAGTGTGCGCGGCCGTGACATCGGCGTGATCTTCCAGGATCCGCTGACCAGCCTCGATCCACTCTTCACTATCGGCGACCAGCTCATCGAGACCATTTGTACGCATTTGCCGTTGACCGTCCCGGAGGCGCGGAGCCGGGCGATCGACTTGTTGATTGAGGTCGGCATTCCCGCGCCCGAGCAACGTTTGCAGAGCTATCCGCACGAACTGTCCGGCGGAATGCGCCAGCGGGTCGTCATCGCGCTTGCGCTCTGCGCGGAACCGAAGTTGGTCATTGCCGACGAGCCGACGACAGCACTTGATGTTTCAATTCAGGCGCAGATTATCGCCCTGCTGCTCCGGTTATGCCGGGAACGCGGTATGTCCATTATCCTGGTCACGCACGACATGGGAGTGATCGCGGAAGCGGCCGACCGCGTGGCCGTCATGTATGCCGGGCGCATCGTCGAAGTGGGCAAGACCCGGCAAGTCGTAAAGAACGCACGTCATCCCTACACCCGGGGCCTGATGGGAGCGATCCCGAAAATCGGCCAGCCGCGGACGAAACTGGCCCAGATTTCCGGGTCGATGCCACGGCCCGGAACAGAGTTCGAAGGCTGTGCCTTCGCCGAACGCTGCGCAGTCGCGGAAGCAAAATGCAGATCCCTCAGGCCGCAGTTGCTTACTGTCGATGACAGCTATGTCGCCTGCCATGTTGCTGCAAGCGGAGTCGGAGCATGAATGGTCCGACCAAACCCCTTCTCCAGGTACACGATCTGTACAAGGCGTTCCCGCTCAGCTCCGGCATTTCGCTGATGCCCGGGCGCGCCAAGGGTCCCACCGTAAAGGCGGTCAACGGCGTTTCTTTCGAGGTTGATCGCGGCCAGGCCCTGAGCCTCGTAGGTGAATCCGGGTGCGGGAAATCTACCGTGGCGAAGCTGGTCACCGGCCTGCATCGACCCGACGCGGGATATGTGTCCATAAACGGAACCAATGTGACGGAACTGTCGGGACGTCGGCAGTTGCGGCCATTCGGCCGGCGCCTTCAGATGGTTTTCCAAGACCCGTTCGCCAGCCTCAATCCGCGTTGGCGCGTTGGCGAAATCATCGCCGAACCAATCCACGCATTTTCTCTTGCCGCGAGCCGAGCAGATGTCTCTCGAAGGGTCGAAGAGCTCCTGATCCAGGTCGGACTGTCGACGGCAGACGCCGGAAAATACCCGCATGAGTTCTCCGGAGGGCAACGTCAACGCATCTCGATTGCGCGGGCGCTTGCCAGCGAACCTGAATTCCTCGTTTGCGACGAACCGACTTCGGCGCTCGACGTTTCCGTTCAGGCACAGATCCTGAACCTGCTAAAAGACCTTCAGGATCGGCTTGGGCTCGGTTTGCTGTTCATCAGCCATAACCTGGCGGTCGTCTACCACGTCTCCGATTTGATCGGGATTATGTACCTTGGACGGCTCGTAGAGTTCGGTCGCGCCGACGAGATCTTCGCGCAGCCCCAGCATCCCTATACGCGGCTGCTACTCGACACGATTCCTGATCTGGAGATGAGGGGCCGCTCGCGTGCGCCCATCTCCGGCGAAGTCCCCAATCCAATTTCCCCGCCTGACGGTTGCGTTTTCAATCCGCGCTGTCCGCTGGCGAGGGATGTGTGCCGGACGGAGTTGCCACCGATGGTGACGATGCCCTCCGGCACGTCGACTGCTTGCCATGCGGTCGCGAACCGGTGGGGAACGAGTGAAGCTCACTAATCGCACAGCATCGTCATTTCAAAGAGGGAGAAGATCATGAGAATAGTTTCCAGACTCGCTGCCACAACCGCTTTGCTGGTTGCCGCAGCCGGACTGCTTGGCCCGGCCGATGCCGAGGCGAAAACCTTTCGATGGGCATTCCAGACGGACATTACCGAACTGGATCCACAAGCCCGCCGCGTTGTTTTCACGCGCACATTCCTATCGAACATCATGGAGCCGCTCGTTCGTTTCGGCAAAGATCTGGAGATAGAGCCGGCACTTGCCGAAAGCTGGGAACTGGTCGAGTCGGACCGGTGGCGTTTCAATCTTCGCAAGGACGTGACGTTTTCGAATGGCAGTGCATTCACCGCGGACGATGTCATCACGACTTTCGAGCGCGGGATGGCCGAGACCTCACCGTTTAAGGGCGTGTTCGCCGGCGTGAAGGGTATCGAAAAGGTTGATGAGCACACAGTCGATATCCGGACCGACGGGCCGTATCC
>CAJQNW010000194.1 GCA_905479765.1 uncultured Tepidamorphus sp.
GACATTGCGCAAGTCCCGCTGAACGCCGGAACGACCTGCCACGGCGTCATATTCGGCGACGGCGGCTTCCTTCTCGCCGGCTTCGGCTGCAACGGCGGCGGCACGCAGTCGTGCCAGCGTGGCAACCCCGCCATTTCCCGCCGCAATCTCGTTGAAGGCGGCTTCGGCTTCCTCAGCCTTGCCATCACGGGAAAGCTGCATCGCCGCGTAATACTCGGCACCGGCCTGGGCCGCCTGACGGGCGGAATACCATTCCCAACCCCGGTAGCCCGCCGTCACCGCGACGATCAATACGGCAACGCCGATGACATAGGTGCCGTACCGGTCCCAGAGCTTCTTGGCCTGTTCCCGGCGTACTTCTTCTTCGACTTCGCGAAAAATATCGGACATTCAGATCCGCCCGCGCTCTCTATATCTCTACGCCGTACATCGGCGGGCCCGTGGGGCTGACAAACTACTCGGCGGCCGCGCCGCGTGCAAATCGGCGCGTAACCTCCGTCCGGGCGATGTGATTAAGCGCTCATTGAGCCGATATCAAGGCTAACCGGTTGCCGGGCAGCCCGAAAGCGACCCCGATGTCAGGCGTATCGACCGCCGTCGGTCAGCTCCACCAGGGCTTCGGCTCGAACGAGCCCGCGGCATCCTCGATCACCTTGCCGGCCTGAAACAGCGTCGCCTCGTCGAACGGACGGCCGATGAGCTGCAAGCCGAGCGGCAGCCCCTCGGCGTTCAAACCGGAGGGGACGGCGATCCCCGGCAGACCGGCCATATTGACCGTCACCGTGAACACGTCCTGCAGATACATTTCGATCGGTGATGCCGTCGCCATGGAAGCGATACCGAAAGCGGCCGACGGCGTCGCCGGCGTCAGGATCGTGTCGATCCCATCAGCGAACACTGTCTCGAAGTCTCGCTTGATGAGCGTGCGGACCTTCTGGGCGCGCAGGTAGTAGGCATCGTAGTAGCCGGCCGACAGCACGTAGGTGCCGATCAGCACACGGCGGCGCACCTCGGCGCCGAAGCCAGCCGCGCGTGTCTTCTCGTACATGTCTGTGATGTCGTCGCCCTCGACACGCAGGCCGTAGCGCACGCCATCGTAGCGGGCGAGGTTCGACGAGGCTTCCGCCGGCGCGACAATGTAGTAGGCCGGCAGCGCGTACTTCGTGTGCGGCAACGAAATGTCGACCAGTTCGGCGCCGGCGTCCTTGAGCCAGTCGGCGCCGCGCTGCCACATCTCCTCGATCTCGGCGGGCATGCCGTCGATCCGGTATTCCTTCGGGATGCCGATGCGCATGCCCTTGACCGACTTGCCGATCGCCGCCTCGTAGTCCGGCACCTCGATATCGACCGACGTGGTATCCTTCGCGTCAACCGACGCCATCGATTTCAACATGATCGCCGCATCTCGCACGTCGCGGGCAATCGGTCCGGCCTGATCCAGCGAAGAGGCAAAGGCGGCAATCCCCCATCGCGAGCAGCGCCCGTAAGTCGGCTTGATGCCGACGGTGCCGGTCAAGGCCGCAGGCTGGCGGATCGAGCCGCCGGTATCGGTTGCCGTGGCGCCGGCGCAGATCCGTGCCGCGACAGCCGCGGCCGATCCTCCCGAGGAGCCGCCAGGCACCAGATCGGCGTTGTTGCTGCTCGACCGCCACGGATTGATCACCGGACCGTAAGCGGACGTCTCGTTGGAGGAGCCCATGGCGAACTCGTCCATGTTGAGCTTGCCGAGCATGACCGCGCCGTCGGCCCACAGATTAGACGTGACGGTCGACTCGTAGCGCGGCTTGAACCCTTCCAGCACCCGGCTGCCGGCCTGGCTGTGAATGCCTTCGGTGCAGAACAGATCCTTGACGCCAAGCGGGATTCCCTCGAGGGGCCGCGCCTCGCCCCCGGCGATCTGCGCGTCAGACCGGGCAGCCATCTCGCGGGCCTTGTCCGGCGTCTCAACGATATAGGCATTGAGCCCGCGGGCGGCCTCGATCGCGGCGAGATAGGCGTCGGTCAGCTCGACGGCAGAGAATTTCTTGCTCGTCAGGCCGTCACGGGCTTCGGCGATGGTCAGTTCTGTAAGGTCGGTCATGGGGGTCCGTGCGTGATCGGGCACTCAGAATAATTTCTCGTGCGTCAAAGCCGCTTTACTCGACGACCTTGGGCACCACGAAATAATGATCTTCAGTCTCCGGCGCGTTGGCGACGATATCCGCGGCGATCTGGCCGTCGCTGACGACGTCCTGGCGCTTCTTCATCTCGACCTGGACGACGGATGTCATCGGCTCGACGTCGTCGACATCAAGTTCGCCAAGCTGCTCGACCCAGCCGAGGATGGTGTTCAGCTCGCCCTGCAGGCCCTGCGCCTCTTCATCGCTCACCGCGATGCGGGCGAGTTGCGCGATGCGTTTTACGGTGTCGATGTCGACCGACATGGCCGTATCCTTGGTCTGAAACTGCGGGAGTGCGGCGAGAGACGCCCTTGAGACGCCTATAGCATCGGGTATCCGGTCAAGGCAACGCGGGGCAGCACGCCTTTGACGGGGAATTTGGCTCACAAGCAACTGCACGGTTGTGAACGGGTGTGATTGGCATGTCGGCAATGCGATCGGCGAGTGTTCGTGCAGACAACCTGCAATTGGAGGCGCCGACCATGATCAAACGTCCTGCACGTCCATTTCGCAGTCTCGTATCCGCGCTTGGAATTGCCGTTCTGGCGATGATGGCCGCGCCGGCGTTCGCCGACGACGTGACGACCTTCGTCTCCGACGGTGCCGCGATCGGTGGCACCGATCCGGTTTCCTACCACTCCGGAGGCGAACCCCTGCCCGGCTCGGATGAGTTCACCACGACCTGGGACGGCGTAACCTGGAAATTCTCAAGCGCGGCCAACCGCGACGCCTTCGTCGCCAATCCTGAGAAATACGCTCCGGCCTACGGCGGTTACTGCGCGACGGGCGCCAGCTTCGGCAAAAAGATTCCAATCGATCCGGTCTATTGGAAGATCATCGACGGAAGGCTCTATCTGAACAATTCGAGCGCCGCGCAGGATCATTTCCTCGCCGACGAAAGCGGCACAATCAGCCGCGCCAACGCCAACTGGTCGAAGATCCGAGAAATACCGGCCGGTCAGCTCTGACCGGCCGCAAGTCATACTTGACTATCCTGCATCCAGCGGGTCGCTAAGTGAACTTCGATCTCCAACGGGCTTCGATCTGACATGGCGGCGGAATCCGGATGCGACGTCACGTTTGGGCGTTTACGCGAGGTTCCGCCCGACGAAATAATTGCGCACATGTCCGATCCCCGGATCGGCGAACATATGCCCCTGCTTACGTTCAAATGGGACCGTAAGGCCCTGGTCGATTTCATCGCCGCCAAGGAAGAGTGCTGGCGGCGCGACGGATTGGGACATTGGGCAATCCTCTGCGACGGCGCCTATGTCGGTTGGGGCGGATTTCAAAAAGAGGGCGAGGAATGGGATTTCGGACTGGTGCTCAAGCAGGAACACTTCGGCCTTGGCGCCCGAATCGCCAGGAAGGCAATCGCCTTCGCCAAGGCCGATGACCGAATTCCATTTGTCACATTCCTGCTGCCACCATCACGCACACGACTCGGTGCGTTCAAAAGGCTCGGCGCCCGATTCGTCGGAGAGGTCGAACACGATGGGGCCCGGTTCCTGAAATACCGCCTGGATACAGCCTGAACCGACGCTCCCCTCCGGTTTCCGGGGATTGCCGCACACCAACCCTCCTGGCTCGATTTCGTTCAGACCCTAGAGGCTGACAGCAACACCGCGTTCCGGCACGACGACGTTCTGGCCGCTCATCTCGGCAATGAATTTGTCCGCCGTCTGGTCGATGATCGGGAAGGTGCCGTAATGGCACGGGATCACCGCCTGGAAATTGAAGTAATCCTTGCAGGCCCTTGCCGCCAGCCTTGCGCCCATGGTGAAGCGGTCGCCGATCGGGACGATGCCGATGGTGGGTTTATAGATCTCGTTGATCAGCCCCATGTCGGAAAAAATATCGGTATCGCCCATATGAAGCAGCACCTTTCCGGCTTCCGCCTTCGACGTGATCACGACGCCGGCCGGATTGCCGAGATATATGGGCTTGTCGCCGTCCATTTCGGATGACGAATGCCAGGCCTGTACGAAGGAAACGTCGAAATCGTCGTGATATTGCGTGCCGCCGTGGTTGCCGGGGCTGAAGGCCTCGACACCCTTTTCAGCGAGGTACATGCAAACCTCGAAATTGGCGATGAGCAACGCGCCGGTCGCCTTGCAGATGTCTACCGTGTCGCCGATGTGATCGCTGTGGCCGTGGGTCAGCACGACATGCGTTGCGCCCTTGCTGGCGTCCTCGACAGACCCCTCCCAGGTCGGATTCCCGCTCAGGAACGGATCGATCAGGATGACCGCGTTGCCGGTCTCGACGCGGAAGGCCGAATGGCCGAACCAGGTTACCTTCATTGAAAATGCCTCCTCTTCGTGCGCCATGCATCGCGATTTGTTTCGACGCGACTGTACACACGGGCCCCGGGTGCCAACAACCGCTGCGACCGGCATGTTCTGGCGGGGCATATTCTGGTGGGACGTATTCTGATAGACGGCATGGCATGGACCGTCCTTTCGAAGACGCCGAAGAGTTTGCCGGCGCCCTGCCCGCGCGCGGGGCGTTACTTGGCATCGACCCCGGCGAAAAGACCATCGGCATCGCGATATGCGACGCCGGGTGGCGGATCGCCTCGCCGCTGATCGGTCTGAAAAAGGCGAAGTTCAAGGAAAACGGCCCGGCGATCGCAAAGATCTGCGCGGACAACGCCGTCGCGGGGCTCGTCATCGGGCTGCCGCTCAATATGGACGGAACCGGCGGGCCGAAGGCCCAGGCCGCGCGCGCCTTTGCCCGCAACCTCCTGGGGCTGCTGAACCTGCCGATCCTGTTGTGGGACGAGCGGCTGTCCACCGTGGCGGTAACGCGGGCGATGATCGCCGCCGACACCAGCCGGAAAAAGCGTGCCGAGATCGTCGACAAGGTCGCCGCTTCCTACATCCTGCAAGGCGCGATCGACCGTCTCAAGGCGTTCGGATAGCCCGGCATGAACGCTGCCGTCGAAAGCCTCGTCCCCGTCCTCATCGTCATTGCGACGGGCTGGGCGATCCACCGTTTCGGGATCATCGACGACGCCGGCCGCGTCGGGATCGAAAAGCTTGCCTACTACGTGCTGTTTCCCTGCCTGATCGTGTTGACCCTGTCGGGCGCCGATTACGGCGCCCTGCCCTGGCAAGCACTGGGAGCAACGTTGTTCCTGTCGGTCCTGACGATGGCCGCGATCTGCCTTGCGCTCTATCCAGTGCTTTCGCGGCGAGCGGGTCTCAGCGGGCCCGCCTTCACCTCGGTGTTCCAGGGTGCGACGCGCTGGAATACCTTCATCGCGCTGGCGCTGTCTGGCAGCCTGTTCGGCACCGAGGGCCTGACGCTGGTGGCTGTCGCGATCGTCGCGATGGTTCCCGTGCTCAACCTAATGGCGGTGACAGTTCTGGCGCGCTACGCCGGAACGACGCGGCCGCCGCTTCGTATCCTCTTGAAGGAAATCGCCAAGAATCCGCTGATCGTCGCCTGCATCGTCGGGCTGCTGCTGAGCCTGGTGGGGATCGAGCCGGCGGGACCGTTCGAAGCCGTCCTCGACATCTTCGGACGCGCGGGACTGGCCGTCGCGCTCTTCGCAGTCGGCCTCGGCCTGGACGTGTCCGCGCTGCGGCGCCCGAAACCGGCCCACCTCATCGCCATCGGCCTGAGGCTCATCGCGATGCCGGTGATCGGGATCGGTTACGCGACCATCTTCGGCCTGGCAGGCGCCGCACTCGGCACAGCGGTCGTGTCACTGGCCGTGCCGACGGCGGCAAACGCCTATCTTCTTGCGCAGCGGATGGGCGGCGACGCCAAGCTGATGGCGGAGATCATCACCCTGCAGACCATGGGCGCCGCTGTAACACTGACTGCCTGGCTCGCGGTCCTCGCCGCCGTCTGACCGTTACCGCCAGGCCGGTTTTCCCTCCGTCTCGTCCCATCGCCAGCAGCGCTTGCCCGTTTCAATGCGGACACCGCCAACCCAGCGCTCCGGCGCACCGAGCGACAGGTAGTCGCGTTCGCCAGCCAATACCGCCCGTCCCACATCCGTCAGTTCGATGCGCCGGCGCGGCCAGTCTTCCTCCGCCGTTGCCGGATCGGCGCGGACCGCCGGCTCTTTCGAGCGCAGCATCTCTTTGGTGATATGGAAGAACATGAGGTCGCCGAGCCACGGCAGCGGTTCCTTGTCCAGCATCAGATCCCGGAATATGCGGCCCATGGGCATCGGCCCGTCCTGCAGGCTGTCCAGCGTGAGCTGCTCTGTCAGCGCCGTCCCGTTTGCGGTCGAAGGCAGCTCCTGCAAATGGCGGCGGATCGCCCCGGCCATCTGGGGAAGTGCGGGCGTAGACGTCCGGGCGGCCTCGTGAAGTGCCGTTGGATCTGGTGACTGCAACGCCTGCCAGACGCGCGTGCCGAATTCGAATTGTGACGCGGCGACCAGCTGGCGCTGCGCCCACAGCAGCCGCAAGGCCTCCGGCGGCAACTGGCCTATGCCGATGAAGCGCATCGAGCCTGGAAAACGGTCCGCCGAGACCAGTTCGAGCACTTTCGGCGCGCCGTGCTCGGCGAAATGGGCCAGGCATCGCGCAAGGATCAGCTGGTCGTAGCTGTCGTGTTCGAACCAAAGTGCGATCCGGTCATATTTATGCGCCGCGCGGGCCAGCCCGGCTTCTTCGGCTTCCATTTTTCGGCTGACCCCGGCCACGGTCATTCCACCTGCCTTGCCGTAGGCGCGCGACGCGAACGCGATGCGTTGCGCCAGCCAATCCGGGTCGCCTGTCACAGGCCCCTGACAGAACGGGTTGGAGTACTCCAGGAAATCCCCGGCAAATCCCGCGGCATTCAGTGCGTTCTTGATGTCCGAACCGCAGCGGATGTGCAGTGTCGGTGCGTCGCGATCGAGTTTGCGATTTCGATCGTTTTCCATCGCTGAGCGGCTCGTCTCCATTTCGGCGACATGTGCCTTGAGCGCGGGCCAACTGGGAAGCCGCAGTTCGCGGGCGACCACCAGTTGCGCATCGGTCAGGCGCGCCAGGTGCCCGATGATCGCGCCTGCGGTCATGTCACGGGCCTTGGGGTGGTGGCGGCGATAGCGCTCGGCGGCGGCCGGGTCGCCTGCCTTCAGGCCCTTCAACAGGTCCTTGGAACGCTTTTTCTGCTGTTCGAGATTGATGCGGAACGGATCATCGTTCCGCTGATCGCGGTCGGTCATCGCATTGTCCCTTTCCTGCGAGTCCGTTGTCCGCACGACAGACCGAAAAGGGAGAGGGAATCGGTCGGCTGATACACAGGGGTCGCGGGCGCAGCCCTTTCCGCGGACATGGAGGCATCGACCAGGCCGGTTCGAGAATTCGCCTAGTTCGCAGCCGGCGTCAAGGCGGACTGTCCGCGCCGTTTTCCGCGAGGAGATGACAGTTTGCCCAGAATTTCACCGTAGTCCGGACTCCCAATTGCCATTCATGTCGCGTATTGAGCGCGCGGTTACTTACCTTGCGTGAAGCCGAATCACCCCGGCTTTCTGCGACCATATTGGGAAACGGTCCGTGGAACTTTGGGATCTCGGGCTGCTCGGTCTGCAGCTCCTACTCTATTTCGTCGTCATGGTGATGCTGTTCGGGATGCGGCACCGCTATGGCATCGGCATTTTCTTTTGCGCGCTTGGCGCGATGCACTTCCTGGAAACGTATCTCGCCGCGACGTTCTACGTCGCCGCGCCGTGGGGTGTCGTCGTCTCTCCCGGATCCACGGTCCTGTTCGCCGGCAAGCTCGTGCTTCTCCTGCTTGTCTACATCCGAGAGGATGCGATCGCGGTGCGACAGCCGATCTACGGCCTGTTCGTCGGTAACATGCTGACGATCGCCCTGATCGGCCTGTTGCGGTCCAATAACGTCCTGCCGTCAGCCGGTCCGTCTCCGGACTTCCTGTTCATGGACCAGATGGGCGTCCTGATGATCTGGGGCACGCTGTTGCTGCTCGCAGACTGCATCCTGATCATCCTGATCTACGAGCGGCTCGGCCGGCTGCTCGGCGCGAATATCACGCTGCGCGTCGCCGTCAGCGGCGTTATCGTTCTGTCGTTCGACCAGTTTGCTTTCTGGCCGGTCCTGCATGCGGCAACCGGAGTTCCCATCGCCACGCTATTCGGCGGCTGGATCGCCAAGTCGGCAGTTGCGGTCGTTTGCGCACTGCTCGCCGGCATCTACCTGCGGTACGTCGAGCGCCGCATGCTCGACGGCTTCAACCACCCGCGCCTCGCCGACGTGTTCGATGCGCTCACCTACCGCCAGCGATACGAGAAGCTGCTCGAGCATGCCGGGCGCGACGGGCTGACCGGTGTTGCCGACCGTGGCCGGATGGAGGGCGAGGCCGAGGGCTTCGTGGTCCAGGCGATGGAGCGGGGCGAGACCGTCAGCGTTTTCCTGATCGATATCGACGACTTCAAGGGGGTCAACGACCGCGGCGGGCACCTGGTCGGTGATACCGTGCTGCGCGGGCTTGCCGACATGTTGCGCGGCAATCTGCGCGATCACGACAAGGTCTACAGGTTTGGTGGCGACGAATTTGTCGTTGCCACGGCGGGTTTATCGGCGGCGGCCTCGATCATGCTCGCTGAGCGGCTGCGCCGGTTGATCGGGGAGTTGCCGATAGCCGGCCTCACCGAACCCCTCTCGGTTTGCATCGGCGTCGCCAATTCGCCGGACGACGGCAATTCGTTCCTGTCCTTGCTGTCAGTCGCCGACAAACGCCTGTATGCAGCGAAGGACACCGGGCGCAACCGCGTGATCGGCGGCCGCGAAACCCCGGAAAGAGACCCAACCGGCATGCTCGGTCAAACCTGAGTTGGGCGGCCCTGTCCACGGGAAAATCAACATGTCAGGGTCGATTGCATCCCTTGCTGCTTGCCGCTGCGCCGGACTCCGCCTATAGGGACGCCTTTAATGGCTACTCTCCAAGACGCTCCCCCGATTTCCTTCCCCCACCGCCACCTGCTGGGTATCGATCAGCTTTCGCCGTTCGACATCGATGCCCTGCTCGACCTGGCCGACGGCTTCGTCGAAATCAACAGGCGGACCGAGAAAAAGCTCGCGACGCTGCGCGGGCGCACCCAGATCAACCTGTTCTTCGAAGCATCCACCCGCACGCAAAGTTCGTTCGAGCTCGCGGGCAAGCGTCTTGGCGCCGACGTCATGAACATGTCGGTCGGGTCCTCGTCGGTCAAAAAGGGCGAGACCCTGCTCGACACGGCAATGACGCTGCATGCGATGCATCCCGATATCATCGTCGTGCGGCACCAGTCGGCAGGCGCTGTCGAGCTCCTCGCCCGCAAGGTCGGCTGCTCGGTGGTGAACGCCGGCGACGGCGCGCATGAGCACCCGACCCAGGCGCTGCTCGACGCCTTGACGATCCGGCGCCACAAGGGCCGGCTGCAGGGGCTCACAGTGGCGATCTGCGGCGACATCCTGCACAGCCGCGTGGCACGGTCGAATATCGGCCTGCTCAACGCGGTCGGCGCACGGGTGCGCGTCGTCGCGCCGTCGACCCTGTTGCCAGCGGCAATCGACCGGCTGGGCGTCGAGGTGCACGGCGATATCCGCTCCGGCATCAAGGACGCCGACGTGGTCATGATGCTGCGGCTGCAGCGGGAGCGCATGCATGGCGCGTTCGTGCCCTCGGTGCGCGAGTATTTCCACTATTACGGGCTCGATGCCGCGAAACTGACGCTGGCCAAGCCGGATGCGCTCGTCATGCATCCCGGCCCGATGAACCGCGGCGTCGAAATCGCCAGCGATGTCGCGGACGGGCCGCAAAGCGTCATTCGCGAGCAGGTCGAGATGGGTGTGGCGGTGCGCATGGCGGTGCTCGAAGCGCTCGCCAGCAACCTGCCGAACGCGTGAGGGATTTGATGCCCACCGACCAAAAGCCCACATGGGGATCACCGGAGCGGTTCGAACGCGAGCGGGTACGCCCGATCGGCTTTCACAACGTGAGGCTGATCGACCCGGCAAACGGCCGCGACGAGACCGGCGGGCTACTGATAGACGAAGGCAAGATTGCCGATGTCGGTCCGCATCTGACGGCGGACGCGTTTCCCGAAGGCGCTGAAGTGATCGACGGTGGCGGCAATGTGCTCGCGCCGGGCCTCGTCGACATGCAGGTGTTCACCGGTGAACCGGGCTACGAGCACCGCGAGACGATCGCCTCGGCGAGCCGGGCGGCGGCGGCCGGCGGCGTCACGACGATGATCTGCATGCCGGATACCAATCCGGTCATCCACGATGTGGCGATGGTCGACTACGTGCAGCGCCTCGCCCGCGATACCGCCATTGTGCGCCTTGCCCCGATGGGCGCGCTCACCCGTGATCTGGCGGGCAACGAAATGACCGAGATCGGGCTCATGTCGGAAGCGGGAGCCGTTGCCTTCACGAACGGCCGGAAGGCGATCACCAACGCGCAGACCATGCGCCGGGCGCTGACCTATGCCCGCGATTTCGACGCACTCATCGTCCATCACGCCGAAGATCCCGACCTCGTCGGCGAAGGCGTCATGCACGAAGGCGAGACGGCGACGCGGCTCGGGCTGAAGGGCATACCGGCCGAAGCCGAGACCGTGATGCTTTCGCGCGACCTGAAGCTCGTCGGGCTTGCGGGCGGGCGCTATCACGCCGCCCAGCTTTCGACAGCAAGGGCGCTGACGACGCTGCGCCGCGCAAAGGAGCGCGGATTGCCCGTGACAGCTGGCGTGTCGATCAACAACCTGACGCTTAACGAAAACGACATCGGCACCTACAGAACCTTCCTGAAACTGTCGCCGCCGCTGCGTTCCGAGGACGACCGGATGGCGCTGGTCGGCGCGCTGGCCGATGGATTGATCGACGTTATCGTCTCCAGCCACGATCCCCAGGACGTGGAGACCAAGCGGCATCCCTTCGCCGATTCCGAGGATGGCGCGATCGGTCTTGAAACCCTTCTGGTTGCCGCGTTGAGGCTCCATCATTCCGGGGACGTGCCGCTGATCCGGCTGATCGACGCGATGTCGACACGGCCGGCGGCGATCCTCGGCCTGGAAAGCGGAAGCCTCGAGGCAGGCCGGCCCGCCGATCTGGTCTTCTTCGATCCGGACATGCCCTGGATCGTCAATGCCGAAGAGCTGTCGTCGCTTTCGAAGAATACGCCCTTCGAGGACGCGCGAATGCAGGGCCGTGTGCTGCGCACCATCGTTGCCGGACGGACGGTCTACGATTACGGTTTGCACTGACCGCAACCGAGACGCGTGACCACCATGCCCGATCCGATCAGCTGGAGCCTCGCCCTGCCCTACCTGCTGGCCGCGCTCGTGTTCGGCTACCTGCTCGGCTCGATCCCCTTCGGCCTGATCCTGACCCGGATGGCGGGTCTCGGCGACGTGCGTTCGATCGGTTCCGGCAGTATCGGGGCGACGAACGTCCTGCGGACGGGCAGCAAGAAGCTCGCGGCCGCGACGGTATTGGGCGATGCGCTGAAGGGCACCGTCGCGGTACTGGTCGCCGCCCAGTGGGGCCCGGACGCGGCCGTCTGCGCGGGGTTTGGCGCATTCCTCGGCCATCTCTTCCCGGTCTGGCTGAAATTCAAGGGGGGCAAGGGCGTCGCCACCTATATCGGCGTTCTGCTCGCGATGTTCTGGCCGGCCATGCTGATCTTCGCGAGCGTCTGGATCCTGATTGCCTTCGTCACACGGTATTCCTCCTTGTCCGCGCTGATCGCCAGCGCAATAACGCCATTCGTGCTGGTACTGTTTGGCGAATGGCAGACCGCCGAGCTGTTCGCGGTCATGACGGCGCTTCTGTTCATCGCGCACCGCGCCAACATCAACCGGCTGGCGCGCGGCACGGAAAGCCGTATCGGCGGCGCCAAGCCGTGACCGGCCAGTCCGACGGTTCGCGGGCGACATTGACCGACGGCCAAAAGCTCGACTGGCTCAGGCTGCTGCGCAGCGAGAACGTCGGCCCCGCCACCTTCCGCCTGCTCATCAACCGTTTCGGCAGCGCCGGGGCGGCGATCGAAGCGCTCCCCGAGCTATCCGCGCGGGGCGGGCTTAAGCGCCGGATCCGTGTCTGCCCGCGTGAAGATGCCGAGCGGGAGATTGCCTCGGCGAAACGCCTGGGGGCTTCACTCGTCGCCTGGGGCGATCAGGGCTATCCGCGCCAGCTGGCGCATACCGAAGGTGGACCGCCGCTGCTCTACGCTGCCGGTAATTTCAGCGTCAGCAGGCTGCCGACCGTTGCCATTGTCGGTTCGCGCAACTGTTCGGCGCTCGGCCGGCGGCTGGTCACCATGCTGGCGAACGATCTCGGGGCCGAAGGATTTGCCATCGCCTCGGGGCTTGCACGTGGCATCGATGCGGCGGCCCATCAGGCGACCTTGAGCACGGGAACGATTGCCGTGCTTGCCGGGGGTCTTGGCCATATTTATCCCGCCGAGCATGTGGAGCTTGCCAATGCCATCAAGGCGGAGGGCATGCTCATTACCGAAATGCCGCCGGACCGGGTTGCGCGCGCCAAGGACTTCCCGCGCCGAAACCGAATCATTTCAGGCGTTTCCTACGGCGTCATCATCGTCGAAGCGGCGGCGCGGTCCGGATCGCTGATCACCGCGCGCTTCGCGGCCGAACAGGGTCGGGAGGTCTTCGCGGTGCCGGGCTCGCCGCTCGATCCGCGCGCGGAAGGCACCAACCGGTTGATCCGGGACGGAGCCACATTGACGCGCAAAGCCGACGATGTGCTCGAGGTCTTGCGGCCAATGCTTGGACTGGCGCCGCCGCCTGTCGCGCCGCTCAGCGAACCCGACGTGGACTTGTCGAAACAGGCCGACCTGGATGATACCGATCGGCGCCGCGTCTTCGATGCGCTGGGGCCGAGCCCCGTTGCCCTGGACGATATCCTGCGCCTGACCGGGTTATCCCACGGTCAGTTGATGCTGGCGCTGATCGAGTTGGAACTGGCCGGGCGGATCGAGCGGCATCCCGGCCAAAGGGTTTCTCTAACCTAGTGAAATCCCGTCTCGCCCAACGGCCCGCCGCCGCTTTCGGGAATACCGGCACGGGCTGCCGCCCCCGATTTGTCGCGCGCAGAGCACACCATTTTGTTCAAGGCGTCGAATTCGAACGGCTTGCGCAGGATCATTTCCGCGCCAACGTTCCTGGCGACCGACAGATAGTCGATCACCGGGCTATCGCCATCGACATAGAACGGCGACTGGTAGCCGGACATGACGATCGGTTCGACGGGCGGAAAACAGCTCTTGCAGTCTTCGATGAGTCCGTAGCCGTAGCCGTAGCCGTCATCCAGCAATATATCGAGTAGCGCAACGTGGAATTGCTCGCTGCTCAATACATCCCGTGCTTCCAGGATCGAGTTCGCAACGACCACCTGATGCCCGTAAAATTCGAGGGCGTTGGACACCACCTCGCATAGATCGCTGTCGTTATCGACGACCAGGACCTTAGCCATCCCGCTTGCCATCTCATTCTCCTGCTTCAGGGCGATCGCTCACGGCTCCCTACGCTTCCGGCGCCAAGAACCCGAGGTGCCGTCACAGGAAGCTGCGAAGTCATACCCAGCCGATTTTTATTAGCCGCTTAATATGTATCGCACGTATTCCCGCCACAGCCGAAAAACTACGGTTTGACTACTCTTGTGGGGAAAACGGAACGATGCGCACTGGCGTTTGAGCGCCTGGGCCGCGTTCGTTAGCCAGCCTTTGTATTATTGGACTTCATCGCATTTTCGGCTGCGGCGATGCGCGCCATCTCAAGGAGATACGCGACCATGTCGAGACCGCCGCGATCGGCCACGCGGACGAGTTCCGGCAAGATATCGGAAAGGTACTCTGCCGCCGCGGCATCGGTCAGCGGTGTTTTTGCCGGTTCATTCGGGTCTGTTTTCGGAGTCTTCCGCTCCATCGGTTTCAAGCCCCTTCGCACCCACGCCCTGGCTTTCATTGGCGATACGAACCATTCCGATCAGCCCAGCTTACGTACGGTTCGATGCACGAAGAGATAGCACGTCTCTCTAATTAATTGAAATATATAGTTTTTACACTAATAGGTTGTGAGCCTGATGTGGCTGGAATACGACCGATCACAGGTCGTTTGACTTGGGGGACCGCTTTCCCCATCTTCGCCGCCGAACGCGTGCCAGCTTTTCACCGGCACCCATCATATCGAGGCCATCGGTAAAATCATGAACGTCGTCATCGTCGAGTCTCCGGCGAAAGCAAAGACAATCAACAAGTACCTGGGCGGGGACTATCATGTCCTGGCTTCGTTCGGGCACATCCGCGACCTGCCTTCGAAGGACGGTTCGGTCCAGCCGGACCATGACTTCGAGATGACCTGGGAGGTCGATTCGAAGAAGTCCAAGCAGGTCACCGAGATCGCCAACGCCGTCAAATCCGCCGACCGCGTCATTCTCGCGACCGACCCGGATCGCGAGGGAGAAGCGATTTCGTGGCATGTGCTCGAGGTGTTGCGCCGCAAGGGCGTCCTGAAGGACAAGCCCGTCGAGCGGGTCGTCTTCAATGCGGTGACGAAACAGGCGGTGCTCGATGCTATCGCCAATCCCCGCCAGATAGACGAGCCACTGGTCGATGCCTATCTCGCACGGCGGGCGCTGGACTATCTGGTCGGGTTCACCCTGTCACCTGTGCTTTGGCGCAAAATCCCGGGCGCCCGGTCCGCCGGTCGCGTCCAATCGGTCGCGCTGCGGATCGTCAGTGACCGGGAAGCCGAGATCGAGACCTTCGTCGCGCAGGAATACTGGTCGGTGATCGCCGGCATGAAATCCGGCGAGAACGCCTTCGACGCCCGACTTGTCAGCGCCGACGGCAAGAAGATCGACCGGATGACCGTCGGCAACGGCGAGGAAGCCGAAGCCCTCAAGACCGCGCTGGAATCGTCCGGCTATGCCGTCCGGTCGATCGAGAAGAAGCCGGTCAAGCGCAACCCTTACGCGCCGTTCACGACTTCGACGCTGCAGCAGGACGCCTCCCGCAAGCTCGGCTTTTCCGCCGACCGCACGATGCGCACCGCCCAGCGCCTGTATGAGGGCATCAACCTGGGCGGCGAAACCGTCGGTCTGATCACCTATATGCGGACCGATGGCGTGGAGATTGCGCCGGAGGCCATCAGCTCGGCGCGCAGCGTCATCGCCAAGGACTATGGCGACCGCTACCTGCCAACCTCGCCGCGGATCTACAAGACCAAGGCGAAGAACGCGCAGGAAGCGCATGAAGCGATCCGGCCTACCGATCTGGCCCGGGCACCCGCAGAAGTCCGCCGGTCCCTCGACGAGGATCAGGCGCGCCTCTACGAACTGATCTGGAAGCGGACGCTGGCCAGCCAGATGGCATCGGCCGAACTGGAACGCACCACGGTCGACATCGAGGCGAAGGCGCCGGACGGCAAGACCTACGGCCTGCGCGCCGTTGGCACCGTGCAGCGGTTCGACGGGTTCCTGACGCTTTATCAGGAGTCGACCGACGATGAGGCGGAGAATGAAGAAGACCGCCGCCTGCCACCTCTCAACGAGGGCGAAAGCCTCGGTCTGGAAAAAGTCACGGCCACCCAGCACTTCACCGAGCCGCCGCCGCGCTTCACCGAGGCGACGCTGATCAAGCGGCTCGAGGAACTCGGCATCGGCCGCCCCTCGACCTATGCCGCGACGCTGAAGGTGCTCCAGGACCGCGAATACGTGCGGCTCGACAAGCGCCGGCTGATCCCGGAATCCAAGGGGCGCATCGTCACGGCCTTCCTGGAAGGCTTCTTCAAGCGCTACGTGGAGTACGACTTCACGGCCGACCTAGAGGAGAAACTCGATCGCATCTCCAATGGCGAGATCAGCTGGAAAGAGGTGCTGCGCGAGTTCTGGAAGGATTTTGCCGCAGGCGTCGAGTCGACCAGCGAACTGAAGACATCGGAAGTCTTCGAGGTGCTCAACGATATCCTCGCGCCTTATGTGTTCCCGGCGCGCGAAGACGGTTCCGATCCGCGCTCCTGCCCGTCCTGCGAAGGCGGACGGCTGGCGATCAAGCGCGGCAAGAACGGTCCGTTCATCGGTTGCTCGAACTATCCCGAGTGCCGGTTTACCCGCGATCTCACGGCGCCCGGCGATGGCGAGGCGGATGCTCTTGCGAACGGCAACAAGGTTCTCGGCGTCGATCCGGACACGAACCTGGAAGTCACGGTCCGGACCGGCCGGTTCGGACCCTACATCCAGCTTGGGGAACCCGTCGAAGGCGAAAAGCCCAAGCGCGCCTCGATCCCCAAGGGCGTCGAAGCGACGAGCGTCGATCTGGAGCGGGCGCTGTCCTACCTGTCGCTGCCGCGCGAGGTCGGAATGCATCCGGAAACCGGCAAGCCGATCACCGCGGGTATCGGCCGCTACGGGCCGTTCGTGCTGCACGACGGCACCTACGCCAATCTGGAGTCGGCGGAGGAAGTGTTCACCGTCGGGCTGAACCGGGCCGTCACGGTGATCGCAGAGAAGAAGGAACGCGGCGGACGGCGCGGAGCGGCCGCCACCATCAAGTCGCTCGGCGACCACGCGGACTTCGGCGGACCGATCGAGGTAAAGGCCGGCCGCTACGGTCCCTATGTCACCAACGGCAAGATCAACGCTACCCTGCCGAAGGGATCGGACCCGGAAGCTTTGACAATGGAGGTCGCCGCCGAACTGCTTGCAGCGAAAGCCGAGAAGAGCGGAAAAAGCGGCAAGCCCGCCAAGAGCGCAAAGAGCAAGGCCACCAAAAGCAAGACGACCAAGAGCAAGGCTTCCAAAGGCAAGGCCAAATCGGCTTCGAAAAGCCCGAAGGAAAGCTGATGGCGAAGCGTCGTCGAAATCCATCCGACGACGGTTTGCCGAGCCGCGAGGCGCTTCTGGAATTCCTGCGCGACCATCCCGGCCGCGCGGGAAAGCGCGAGATCGCGCGCGCCTTCAAGATCAAGTCGGCTGACCGGATCGCCCTGAAGCGGCTGCTCAAGGAAATGGCCGACGAAGGCCTGATCGAGGGCCGGCGCAAGTCGGTCAAGCGCGCCGGTCATCTTGCTCCGG
Source organism: uncultured Tepidamorphus sp. (assembly GCA_905479765.1). GTDB lineage: Bacteria > Pseudomonadota > Alphaproteobacteria > Rhizobiales > Tepidamorphaceae > Microbaculum. Next base: position 17,207 of record CAJQNW010000194.1, read on the forward strand.
TCGAAGAGCTCGAGATTACCGGCCGCGATTCCGATGGCGAGCTGATCGCTTCTCCGACCGATTGGGACGCGGAAACCCACGGGACCGCCCCGGTCGTCGTCATCCTGCCCGATCACAGCCGCAAGTCGCGAATGCCGGTTCCAGGCGTCGGCGACTGCGTCATGGTGCGAGTGCGCGATGTTTCCGATGATACCGGCGCCCACCGGCACGAAGGCAAGGTCGTGCGCATCCTCGACCGGCGGCCGCACACGGTCATTGGCGTCTTCTCGCCAACGTCCGGCGGCGGCGGCGTCATTCACTCGGTCGACAAGAAAGACCGCCGCGACCTGACCGTCGCGCCCGGCGATGCAGGAGATGCCAAGGACGGAGATCTCGTTGCCGTCGAGGTAAAAAAGAGCACGCGGTTCGGGCCCTCCCGCGCGGTTATCCGCGATGTGGTCGGCGACATGAAGAGCGAGAAGTCGGTCAGCATGATCGCGCTTCTGACGCATGGTATTCCCTATCAGTTCTCCGACGCGGTCATCGAGGAAGCGAAATCGGCCACGCCCGCCGTGATGGAAGGACGCGAGGACCTGCGCAAGCTGCCCGTCGTCACCATCGACCCCGCCGACGCCAAGGACCACGACGATGCCGTCCACGCTGCACCCGACGCCGATCCCGACAACGAGGGCGGGTTCGTCGTCACCGTCGCGATCGCGGATGTCGCCTGGTACGTGAAGCCCAACGGCGCGCTGGACCGCTCGGCGCGGGAGCGCGGCAACTCGACGTATTTCCCCGACCGCGTGGTGCCGATGCTGCCGGAACGGCTGTCGGCGGACCTGTGCTCGCTGAAGGAAGGCCAGGACCGCCCCGCCCTTGTCGCGGAAATGGCGATTTCACCGGACGGACGGATGCGCCGCCACCGGTTCTTCCGGGCGATGATCCGGGTCGCCGGCAACATCAACTATCAGCAGACGCAAGCCGCAGTGGACGGCAATCCGGACGACAAGACCGGGCCGCTCATGGACACCGTCCTGCGGCCGCTCTGGGAGGCGTACGAGGCCGTCGCCAGGGCGCGCGACGCCCGCCAGCCGCTGGAACTGGAGATCCCCGAACGCAAGCTGATCATCGACAAGACCGGCCATGTCGAGCGCGTAACGGTGCCGGAGCGACTGGACAGCCACAAGTTGATCGAAGCCTTCATGATCCTGGCCAACGTGGCCGCCGCCGAAACGCTTGAATCCAAGCGCACACCACTGATCTACCGCGCCCACGATTCACCCTCGCAGGAGAAGCTTGCTGCCCTTTCGGATTTCCTGTCGACGATCGGCCTGAAGATGCCGAAGGCCGGCGTGCTGCTGCCGCATCACTTCAACGGAATCCTGGCCAGGGTCGACGGCACCGAAAACGAGCGGCTGGTCAACGAAGTGATCCTGCGCAGCCAGGCGCAGGCGGAGTACACGCGGGAAAACTACGGCCATTTCGGGCTCAATCTGCGTCGCTACGCACATTTCACCTCGCCTATCCGCCGCTACGCCGACCTGATCGTGCACCGGGCCCTGATTCGCGCGCTCGATCTCGGCGCGGACGGCCTGAGCGACCGCACGATCGAGGATCTCGACGAGATCGCCGCCCATATCTCCGCGACCGAACGTCGCGCCATGGCGGCCGAACGCGAGACCGTCGACAGGCTGATCGCCAATTTCCTGGCAGACCGCATCGGCGCGCGGTTCCACGGAACGATCACCGGTGTCGTTAAATCGGGTGTTTTCGTACGTTTGGAGGATACGGGAGCGGACGGTTTCGTCCCCGCTTCGACGCTCGGCTCCGACTATTACCGTTTCGACGAAGCCGGCCGGAGGATGGTCGGTGAACGCACCGGAGAGGCCTTCACGCTGGGCGATCCGTGCGAGGTGAAACTCGTCGAGGCGGTGCCGCTGGCTGGCGCTCTCAGGTTTGAGATCATAAATGAAGGCAAGTATGTAAGCGTGCGCTCCGGCAGCAAGGGGCGGCGTTCGCCCCCTTCCACGCGCCGCAGCCCACGCCGCGGCGGCAAAAGCCGCAAGACAGGTAAGACATGAACGACACCACTACGACCACATGGAACCGTGACGACGGAGACCTGTCTCATCGCAACGTCGGCCAGTCGATCCTGCGCGGCGTACGGATGCGCTGCCCCGCCTGCGGAGAAGGCCCGATATTCAACGCCTATCTCAAGGTCAACGATGCCTGCCCGGCGTGCGGGGAAGAGCTGCATCATCACCGTGCCGATGATGCGCCGCCCTATTTCACCATCGTCATCGTCGGCCATATCGTCGTGCCGCTGGTGCTGACCGTCGAGCGCCTGATGGCGCCGTCGATCTGGCTGCAGGCGGCGGGCTGGACGCTGCTGACGACGATCCTGTGCCTGATCGTGCTGCCAATGGCGAAAGGCGGGCTGATCGGTCTGCAGTGGGCCAACTACATGCACGGTTTCGATCCGCGCTCAGGCGGACAGGAAGACTGGAACGGCCTTGACCCGCAGCAGACCGAGCCGCCGAAATCCGCCCCATGACCGAAGACTCCCGCCTTGCCTCGGAGGCCAAGAAACGCCTCTCCGGGCCCAACATGAAGCCCGCCGATTCCGCCTCGCTGGTCATCGTCGACAAGCGCGACGGGGTTCATCAGGTTTTGATGGGCAAGCGCAGCGACGCTCACGTCTTTTTTCCCGGTGCCTACGTCTTTCCGGGCGGACGGGTCGATAGCGACGACGCGATCATGCCAGCGGCCGTCGAGCCGAGCCCGGAGGTGATCGCGCGTTTGAAAATACGCATGAGCGGACGTCCAAGCGATCGGCGCGCGCGGGCAATCGCACTGGCGGGTATCCGCGAAGCCTACGAAGAAGCCGGTATTCTGTTCGGCAAACCGGGTGAGACGACGATGCCGGTCCCGAAAGATTGGCAGGGGTTCGTCGAGCACGGTCTGCTGCCGGATCCGACACCGCTGGTCTATTTCATGCGGGCGCGGACACCGCCGCGCCGGCCGAGGCGGTTCGACAACCGCTTTTTCGCCGTGGATGTCTCCGCGATCGCCTTGGACCTGCCCCGCGACAAGCGGCCGACCGACGAACTTGGCGACCTCGTCTGGGTATCGCTGACGGACGTGAAGTCGCTGCACCTGCCAAGCATCCAGCAAATTGCAATGGAAGAGCTCCAGGTGAGGCTCAACTCGCCGGACGGTCTCGCCGCGCATCATCCGGTCCCCTATTATCACGCCATCGGAAGCCGATTCCGCCGCGATCTCATTTAAACCGCCCGGACCGACGGCCTTCCCACACGGATGAGGTCGTTCAGTGGTTCAACGCGCGGTCGATAGATCGGGGGACAGGCCGGAGTCCGGCTCGCCGCCAGTCGGCCGGCTGCGCAGCATGGCCGCGGCGATCGGGTGCATCACCGTCGTCGGGTTTTCCCTCAGCCTGACCCTGCCGCTGCTGTCGTTGATGCTGGAAGCGCGCGGCATTTCCGATACCTGGATCGGCATCAATACAGCGGTTGGCGGACTTGCCGCACTGATTATCTCTCCAGTTACCGCCGGCCTGGTGCGCCGCTTCGGCACGACACGGCTGATCTATCTGTCGATTGCGGCGGGCTGTATTTCGATACTTCTGCTGTCTCCGGCCCCGTTCTGGCTGTGGTTCCCGCTGCGTTTCGTCCTGACCGCGGCGATTACAATCCTGTTCGTCGTCAGCGAGTTCTGGATCAACGCGACGGCGCTCGATCACAACCGCGGCCTGATCATGGGGATCTATGCCACGGTGCTGTCGCTGGGATACGCGCTTGGACCGGCGGTCGTCGCGGTCTTTGGCAGCGCCAGCGCGGTTCCATTGGCGATCGCGGTCGCGGCCCTGCTGTTCGCGGCCATTCCGGTGGCGCTGGCCGGCCGAGTCGTACCGACGGTGGAAGGACGTCCGAGCTTCCGGTTCGTCGCCCTCCTCATGGTGGCCCCGGCAGCAATGCTGGCGGCACTGGTGTTCGGTGTCGGGGAATCGACCATGTTCGCCTTCATGGCGCTGTGGGGCACGCGCAACGGCCTGACCGAAGCGAGCGCCGCCTTGCTGATCACCATGGCGGGCCTCGGCAACCTGCTGTTCCAGATACCGATCGGCCTCATCGCCGACCGCGCCAACCGCACGCTTGCACTCGCGGTCTGCGGCCTGATCGGGTTTGTCGGCGCGGCCCTCCTTCCCCTCGCGCTCGGGACTCCGTGGCAGGTATTCGCGGTCGTCTTCGTGTGGGGCGGGCTTTCGGCTGGACTTTATACGGTCGGACTGACCCAGCTCGGCGCGCGATTCTCCGGGGCCGACCTAGCGGCAGCGAACGGGCTTTTCATCATGCTCTATGCCCTGGGCATGCTGGCCGGGCCGGCAGTCGGCGGCGCCGCGCTCGATATCTGGCCGGTCCATGGACTGCCGCTGGCAATCGCGATGTTTTTCGGTCTCTACGCGGTATTCGCATTCATCCGCTGGGCCTTCGCCACCCGGGGCGAGGAACAACGCTCAAATCCTTGACTTTTCCCCCGCACAGCGTAGGTTGCCGCCCAAATTCACCGTCGGCCGAATAGGCGCGGCGACTTCATCACAAGGAACTTCGAAGATGGCCAAGCCGACAACGGTCAAGATCCGGCTCGTGAGCACCGCAGACACGGGCTATTTCTACGTGACCAAGAAGAACACGCGGACGATGACGGAAAAGATGACCGTCCGGAAATACGACCCGGTCGTTCGCAAGCACGTCGAGTTCAAGGAATCCAAGATCAAATAACCGCCGTTTTTACAGCGGATATTGTCGGAGGCATCGTCCCTGGGCGGTGCCTCTTTTGGTATGTTCTCCTGACACTCCATTCCTCTCACGCCGAGGCAGGCACGATGAACGCTCCCGTGGTTCCGGAAACCCTCAAGACGATCCGCATCCCCAACAAGGTCATTATCGGCGGCGAGGCCGTTTCGGCCGCTTCCGGCAAGACCTTTGATTGCATCAGTCCAATCGACGGAACCGTTCTGGCCCAGATCCCGTCCTGCGACGCCGAGGACGTCGACCGCGCGGTCAAGGCCGCCCGCGCCGTGTTCGAGGGTGGCGCCTGGTCGATGGCCGCCCCGCGCAAACGCAAGGCCGTCCTGAAGAAATTCATCCAGCTCCTGCAGGACAACGCCGAAGAACTGGCGATGCTCGAGACGCTGGACGTCGGCAAGCCGATCGCCAATTCACGCGCCGTGGATATCCCGGGCTCGATCAGCTGCATCGAGTGGTACGCGGAAGCCGTCGACAAGGTCTATGACGAGCTGGCTCCGACCGGTCCGAAGGCCGTCGCCATGATCACCCGCGAGCCGCTGGGCATCGTCGGGCTGGTGGTGCCGTGGAACTATCCCCTCCTGATGGCAGCCTGGAAGCTCGGCCCGGCGCTTGCCGCCGGCAACAGCGTCATCCTGAAGCCCGCAGAGCAGTCGCCGCTGACGGCGATGCGGATCGGCGAGATCGCCCTTGAAGCCGGCTTGCCGGCAGGCGTGCTGCAAGTGCTGACCGGTTTTGGCGAAACCGCAGGCCAGGCGCTCGGGCGGCACATGGACGTCGATATGATCGCGTTCACCGGATCGACGGAAGTCGGCAAGTACTTCCTCAAGTACGCCGGCGAATCCAACATGAAGCATGTCTCCCTGGAGTGCGGCGGCAAGAAGCCGAACGTCGTCTTCGGCGACGCGATCGATCTGGACGTCATCGCCAAGCAGACAGCCGCCGACGTCTTCTACAACAGCGGCCAGACCTGCACGGCGGCAACCCGGCTGATCGTCCAGGAAGACATGCACGACGCGCTGATGGAAAAGATCAAGGCGCTCGGCGACAGTTGGCAGCCGGGCAATCCGCTCGACGAGAAGACCGCCATGGGCCCGATGGTGGACAAGACACAGATGGAGCGAGTGCTCGATTACATCGATATCGGCCGCAACGAAGGCGCCGATATCGCTCTTGGCGGCAAGCGGGTGATGGAAGAAACCGGTGGCGTCTATATCCAGCCGACGGTGTTCGACCGCGTCGACAACAAGATGCGCATCGCCCAGGAAGAGATTTTCGGGCCGGTGCTGTCGACCATCACGTTCAAGGACGAAGACGAGGCGATCCGAATCGCCAACGACTCGATGTACGGCCTGGCCGCCGCGGTCTGGACGCGTGACATCAACAAGGCCCATCGCCTGGCCCGCGCCATCAAATGCGGCGTGGTGTCGGTCAACGACGTCGACGGCGGCGATATCACCACCCCGTTTGGCGGATACAAGCAGTCCGGCATCGGCCGCGACAAGTCGCTGCACGCCTACGACAAATACACCCAGTTGAAGACAACCTGGATTACGCTGAGCTGAGGTTCAGGCCCGCCGGCGATAGGCCAAAAAGAAAAAGACGGCGCCCGAAAGCGCCGTCTTATCCGTCCTCGAGACCATGTCCCGTTTAGTGCAATGCGTCCCCAGTCAAATAGGTGGCCGGTCGGAGGCGGGTCATACGAGGAGGCCACTCTAACCGCTTTCCGACCGGCCTAACCCCACGGACCCAGGAGATGCGGCGGACCTGAGCATTCCGTAGGGTATTTGGTCGCTGTCAGCTCTGGCTCCAGTAGCGCCCCCCGCCTTTCTGGACAGAACTAATTTCGCCGTGAGGGTATCCCGCCGACCGAAAGAATCAATCTAATTTTCGGTAATTGCGCGGTAATATCCCGTTAAGGTAAAGAACGCGCGGCGAATCACTCGATTATCGAAAATCGCGATTATTTTTAGCCGACTTACCCTTTAGGGAGCGTTGGATGAAATCGGCTTCCATATTCTGGCGATTGAATACCCATCGGGTCGTTTCGGGACAGGTCCCGGCGGATCGATTCACGGGCTATCGCGGCGTTGCCCGGGCTGACCGGATAGTCGAATGGCCGCAGACGGCTCAGACCGCGTTTCCCTGGCCGTCACCAAGGTAGTGTTTCACGGTCTCGATGAATTTCGCGACGGAGATTGGCTTCGATATATAGGCCTCGCAGCCACCCTTGCGAATGCGCTCCTCGTCTCCCTTCATGGCGAAGGCGGTAACCGCGATGACCGGGATCGTGTGCAGTTCGTCGTCCTCCTTTATCCAGCGCGTCACATCGAGGCCGGAAACCTCCGGCAACTGGATGTCCATGAGGATCAGATCGGGCTTGTGCTCGCGGGCAAGCTTCATTGCCTCGGTTCCCTGGCGCGTCTGGATGGTCTCATAGCCGTTCGCCACGAGCAGATCGTTGAAGAGCTTCATGTTGAGCTCGTTGTCTTCCACGATCAGGATTTTTTTCGCCACTGTTCAGAAGTTCCTTGTCCCGAAGACCCCGTTTGAAGTCATCGCGCGGCCGACCTGCGCATGAAGCGCTGCATTTCGACCCATTCAACGTCAGATTTTTAAAGTCCCCACGATCCACTATAACCATACCCGGGATTCCTTACATAAAAGCAAACCAGACGCAGCACATGACCACGATGAACAGCCGCGAAGCAGCCGAATCCGTCGCTCTTGAGGCGCTTTCCTTCCTGGCTCGGGACGCCGACCGGATATCGGGCTTTCTGGCGAATGCGGGAATCGGGCCGGACCAGTTGCGCGACGTTGCCGGCGAACCGGGTTTCCTGGCTGCCGTCCTCGACTACCTGCTGGCCGATGAGCCCCTGCTGCTGATTTTCTCTCAGGACTCCGGCATCTCCGCACGGTCGGTTCCCGCAGCCAGAATGGCGCTGGGCGATCCGGAAATGCCGGTCTGATCAGGCAGATACCTTCACGACCACAGGGACAAGACCCCATGACCAGCCGTAATGGCGGACTACGGATCGGCATTGATCTCGGCGGCACAAAGATCGCCGGAATCGTGTTCGACGCCGGCGACACGGTGATCGCCGAAGAACGCCACGCAGCCCCGCGCAACGACTATCTCGCGACGATCGCGTCGATCGCCGATATCGTCAAAACGCTTGAAACCGCCGCGGGCGGCAGCGCCACCATCGGGATCGGCATGCCCGGGTCGATTTCGCCGGTTACCGGTCGCGTACAAGGGTCGAATTCGGTGTGGCTGAACAACATGCCATTCGCCGAGGATACTCAAGCGGCGCTCGGCCGAGCGGCGCGCTTCGCCAACGACGCCAACTGCTTCACCCTGTCGGAGGCGGTCGACGGGGCGGCGGCGGGAGCTGCCAGCGTGTTTGGCGTCATCATGGGGACCGGGTGTGGCGGAGGCATCATTTCGCACGGCCGGATCGTCGACGGACCGAACCGCACCGGCGGCGAATGGGGGCACGTCCCCCTGCCCTGGTCAGGCCCTGATGAACATCCCGGCCCGCAATGCTGGTGCGGTCGCTACGGGTGTCTGGAGACCTGGATTTCCGGCAGCGGGCTTGAACGCGATTTTGCCGAAGCGACCGGGCGGACCCTGAGTGGTCCGGAAATCGCCGCGCGGGCGCCCACCGATCCCGATTGCCAGGCGGCGCTGGACCGGCACGTGTCACGGACCGGACGGGCACTGGCGATGATCGTCAACATCGTCGACCCGGAAGTGATCGTTCTCGGCGGCGGGTTGTCACAACTGTCCTACCTATACGATCGCTTGCCCGAGGTGGTGACGCCCTTCATATTCGCCGCCAGCCCCACCGTCGATATCCGTCCGCCAAAGTTCGGGGATGCCAGCGGTGTCCGTGGTGCCGCGCGGTTGTGGAGCCTCGAGGAAGCCGCCGCATAAGGCCACTTCCGCATAGGGCCCGACGCGCTATAGTCGGTTTTGTTCTCGTTTAATTCCGGGCTATCGGCATGTCGGGACTGCCCGCCATCTGCCTTGACTGTTCCACGCGTCCGCCAGACGGCGCGACGCGGTGTCCGTCGTGTGGCGGCCCGCGGCTGGTGCATCACGCCGAGTTGTTCGACCTGGCGATCGCCCATGTCGATTGCGACGCGTTCTACGCGGCGATCGAGAAGCGCGACGACCCTAGCCTTGCCGACAAGCCGGTCATCATCGGCGGTGCACGGCGCGGGGTCGTGTCGACGGCCTGCTACATTGCGCGGATCAACGGGGTGCGCTCGGCAATGCCGATGTTCAAGGCCCTGAAGCTCTGCCCCGATGCGGTCGTCATAAAACCCAACATGGAGAAGTACTCCGCTGTCGGCCGCGAGATGCGGGCGCTGATGCTGGAGCTGACGCCGCTGGTCGAGCCGCTATCGATCGACGAGGCTTTCCTCGACCTCACCGGCACGCAAGCCCTGCACCGGATGACGCCGGCAAACACGCTGGTGCGGTTCGCCCATCGCGTCCAGAACGAGATCGGCATCACCGTGTCGATCGGCCTGAGCCACAACAAGTTCCTCGCCAAGATCGCCTCGGACTTCCGCAAGCCCCGCGGCTTCTCGGTGATCGGGCGGGCGGAGACCCTGGAGTTCCTGCGCGACAAGCCCGTCGGCATGATCTTCGGCGTCGGCGCGGCCATGCAAAAGAAACTCGCCAGGGACGGGATCACGAAAATCGGCGACCTGCAGCGCGCTTCGGAAACCGATCTCGCCCGCGCCTACGGCTCCATGGGGTTGCGGCTGTCACGCCTGTCACGCGGTCTCGACGACCGGCGCGTGTCGCCCGACCGGGCGACAAAAAGCGTCAGTTCCGAGACGACCTTCGATGAGGACATCTCCGATCCCGAGCAGCTGACGCGGATCCTCTGGCGCCTGAGTGAAACCGTATCGCGGCGGCTGAAAAAGGCCGGCCTCTC
>CAJQNW010000195.1 GCA_905479765.1 uncultured Tepidamorphus sp.
CCGGCCGGAGATGCTGATATGCGGATCCTTCGAAAGGCTGCGCAACCGCACCACTTCCAAAGCCGTATCGAAGAGGCGGCGCAGTTCAGCGGGGTCGCCGAGAACAGGGGGCAGGTCGCCCGGCTCGACATTGGCAGGCACCGCAAAGCCGTCGGCTTTAAGCCGCGCCTTCCAGGCGTCAACCATCATCTCCGGCTGAACAGTGACGGCATTGGAGCGGTTCGTCGCGCCGCCATCGAGCTCGGTGATAACCAGACAGGCATCGAACATGCGCCGCAGTAGTCGAAGATCGCCGCTCAGCCGCTCGACCTCCTGCTCCGCGGTTTCCCGGCGGAGAACCTCGTTGCGCACCTGATCGACGAGATCACGCATGTCGACGAAGATCAGGTAACGCCGCAGCACCGAGCCATCGGACCGGTTGACGGTGTTGCCGGCAATCAGGCAGGGAAAATCACCGTCCTTGTTCAAGATCTCGCCGGGCCCCAGCAGATGGCCGCGCGCGGCCAGCTCGACGCCCGTCACCGTTTCGCTGCCAAACCGGAACAGGCTGGCGGGATCGCGTTTGAGCAGGCCCGCGAAGTCGCGCTCGCCGAACAGCTTGAGTGCGGCTGCATTCGCGGAAACGAAATGGTCCTGTTCGGACAAGGTCACGATACCGTGCGGTGACGTCTCCAGAATCGCCAGCGCGGCCGCGAGTTCGTCGGTGAACGTGGTCGACGTCAGGAATAGAAGCTGATCGACAGAGCGCGCCAGTTCGCCAATTTCGTCGTTGCGCGAGACACCGGTGCGCAGTCCGCTCGTTTCCTCAGGTGCGTTCAACGCAAAATCAATCGCTTTACGGACAGTCCGCAAGGGCCGAACGACCTGAGTGCCCACCACCAGCGCCGTCAAGACGCTGAGCACCACCGCGACCACGAACTGCATGATCACGAGTTTCAATTCATGCTGCCTCATGAGTGCCCAGTCCTTCGAAACGTCGAGCCGAAGGATCAGGCCGTACGGCAACTGGGTGTGCTCGGGCGATATGAAAACATCGAATTCGCCGGTTTCCGTATCGAATCGCGTGACTTCGCCGTCCAGTCGCGCGTCCTCCCAGGTCAGACTCGGGGCTGTTCCGAATACGGCCCGGTCTTCGCCCGCTCCGCTGAGCACGATACCTCCGGCGACTTTCGTGCTGCGGACAAGATTCTCGCCAATCAGCGTCAGCGTCTCGATGCTGGGGTAGCGCGTCGTATCCACCGCGGCCGCGAACAGGACCTGTGCCTCGGTGGCCTGATCGGTAACGAATTCGTTGGTGTGGCTGATAAAAACGGGAACAGCCACCATCGCGTCCAGAACGACGACCGTAACAAAAACAACAAGCGCCACCCGCCGACAAACGCTCTTCGTGAGGGCCGACAGAATTGAGGGCGGTCTTGCCGCCTGCTTGAGCATGTTTTTCACCTGGACCGGCTCCTGCCGCCTCGGCATACCGGCTAACAATCTCAGAACGGCTTGAAAATCCGGTAAACGGCTATTCGGCAGGCATCCCACCTGAAAACGGCACCGGAATCTCCGGCCTAGCTGCTTACACTGGCAGGGTCATGACCACTCGCAGCCCGTGACTCTCGCCACCTCCGGGGCGGTTCTCCAGCCGGATGTCGCCGCCATGGGAGCGCAGAATGGAGCGCGCGATGGCAAGCCCCAGGCCGATACCGCCGGTTTCGCGGCTGCGTGATCCTTCGCCGCGCACGAAGGGTTCGAAAACCCGTTCGAGATCCTCCGGCGGCAGGCCCGGCCCATCGTCCTCGACCACCACTCGCGCTTCCTGCGGGAATTCGGTCTGCGTGACCGTGATCCGCGCCCGCTCGCCGTAGCGCACCGCGTTTTCTATGATATTGCGGACCGCGCGGCGCAGTGCCACCGTCCGGCCGCGCACGATAGGCCTTCCCTCCGCTGTCACTTCGATCGACTGGCCGAGCTCGACGAGATCGGCGGCAAGACTGTCGACGAGGGCGGCAAGATCGATCTGCCGGGTCTCTTCCTCTGCCTGATCGGCCCGCACGAAGGCGAGCGTCGCCTCCGTCATGTGCTGCATTTCCTCCAGCGTTTCGATCATCTTGTCACGGACCTCGGCATCGTCGAGCAGTTCGGCGCGCAGCCGGAGCGTCGTGATCGGCGTCCTCAGGTCGTGCGATATTGCGGCTAGCATCCGTGTGCGGTCGCGCACGAACCGGTCGAGCCGCTCGTGCATCTCGTTGAACGCTCTGACCGAGCGCCGCGCCTCGTCGGGTCCGGTTTCCGGCAATGCTTCGAAAGCCTCGCCGCGCCCCAGTTTGTCGGCGGCTTTGGCGAGCGCCCGCATCGGCTGCACGATCCGCCGCGCCACCAGAAGGGCGGCCGCCAGGGTGGCGATCATTGACAGAGACAGGCTGATGAACAGCGCCCGGCCGAACGGCCGCGGGTCCGGCGGCGGTCCCGTGGCGATATTCATCCATTCTCCGGAATCCAGCGCAATCGTCGCCTTGAACCAGCCTATTTTCGGCGGCCGCGGCCGTTCGTGCCGCATCATATGCCACCACGGGGGCCCGTGCGGTTCTTCGTCCAGCCCGACGGACACGCGCACCGAGCGTGGCGGCACCTTCAGCGCCGCCGCGAGTTCAGTGGCAAGGAAGGTCGAGACACTTTCGTCGCTCTCTGGGATCTGGGGTACGGAACTCAGCCAGAACTTCACTCTCGGATCACTCGCCGCCTCGAGCGTGCGCGCGTGCAACGGTTCCGGAATGTCTTTGAGAAGCCGCCGGAGCGTCACCGCCCGCTCGACCACCGCGTCCTGATAGATCTGCCGCGACACGCGCATCCGCTCGCCGGCAAACAACGCGAATGCCACCACCTGGGCAACCAGCAGGGCGAGAAACAGCAGCAGAGCCAGCTGGCCGGTGAAGCTTTTCGGCGGCAGCCTCATTCGCGCGCCACGTCGACCGACAGCGAATACCCGCCGCCCCAGACCGTCTTGATCAGCGTCGGCTCCTTGGGATCGGGCTCGATCTTCCGGCGCAGACGGCTGACCTGGTTGTCGATGGAACGATCGAAGGGAACCGCCTCGCGCCCGCGGGTGATATCAAGCAGTTGATCGCGGCTGAGCACCAGGCCGGGCCGATCGAGAAAGGCAACGAGAAGCCGGAACTCTCCCGTCGACAAAGGCACCGCGACGCCGTCGGGCCCGGTCAGCTCGCGCCGCGCGGGGTCCAGCGTCCAGCCGGCGAAGCTGTAAATCCCATTCGGCTTCGGCTCGCGGCTCGGCGGCATTGCCTGCGTGCGCCGCATCACCGAGCGGATACGCGCCAGAAGCTCGCGTGGATTGAACGGCTTGGTGAGATAGTCGTCCGCACCGATCTCCAGCCCGATGATACGGTCCGTCTCCTCCGCCATCGCAGTCAGCAGAATGACCGGGATTTCGGTCGATTCGCGCAGGTGCCGGCACAGCGAAAGCCCGTCCTCGCCCGGCATCATGACATCGAGAACCACCAGGTCGATGGCGGACGCCGACAAGGCGGCGCGGGCATTGCGGGCGTCTTCGGCCGTGGTGGTCCTGAAACCGTTCTTGACGAGATACCGGCCGACCAACTCGCGGATATCGCGATGGTCGTCGACCACGAGGATGTGCGGCTTTCCTTCCATCCTTAAGTGATACAACGGCTTTTTCGAATTGCGCAGCCGAATGTGTATCAAAAAGTATTCTCCGGGAGGTTCCTGCCCGTTGCGCGCCATGGCGGAAATCGCCGACCCATCGCCCGGATCGGCGGCAACGGGCACGCAGCCAGCCGACACACATTGATACAAAAGCATCACCTGCCGACAAACTCCTGCGACGTGCTCCCCGTTCTATGGGCTCAACACCTCACACGTTGATGGAGCAGACCATGAAGACCTCCACTACCTTTCTGATTGCCGCCGGCGCGGTGCTTGCCGTCGTCGGTATCGGCTCGGCAGTCTACGCCGAAGGCGGCGGGCGCGGCCACGGACCCGACCACAGACCTGGCCACTGCCGCGGTGACATGCGCGGTCAGATGTACGGCCACCAGCACGGGCCCCATATGCGCGGTCCCGGATCCTCGGATCGAGGGTCCTGGGGTCGCGGACCCGGGGGTCAGGGATCCGGCGGACCGGGCATGCAAGGCCGCGGCTATGGCCCGATGCACGGGCCGATGATGGGGCATGGTCCCATGGGTGGCCCCATGGGCGGCATGATGGGTCCGATGATCATGACCCGGATGTTCGAACTCGCCGACACTGACAAGGACGGCAAGCTCACCCAGGATGAGATCGACGCCGCCCGTACCAAGCGCTTCGAGACCCATGATGCCAACGGCGACGGCAAGCTGACGCTCGACGAGTTCACCGCCCTGTTCGCCGTTATCACCGCGCCGACGACGGTCCGGGCCTTCCAGTTCCTCGACCCCGACGGTGATGCGGCCATCTCCATGGAAGAATTCGAAAAGCCCGGCGCCAGGGCTGTCGAGAGGTTCGACCGCAACGGTGACGGTGTCCTGTCGCGCGACGATCGCGGCGACGGGCCGCGTCAGGCCGGCCAGTACCACCGCGGCCCCATGCGCGACGGATCCGGCCCGAACTGCGACGGCACAGGCCCGAAGCGCGACGGCAAAGGCCCGAAGGGCAAGGATACCAGGAGCGAGGCCAACGACGACAACTGACCGCCCGGCGGTCTGATCTGAGTTTCCGTCGTGCCCCCGCAGACAGGCAAGGCGGAAATGCGCGGCCCGGCCAACGCCCCCGTCCGGGTCGCGCTTTCATTTCCCGAGTGCCGTGCCTACGCCGGCCCCGGTAATGTTAAAAAGAGAGAATTGAGCAAAATTCGCGTTTTGCGAGTACACGAGAATTAAATCTTTTTGTCCCAGGGTGACGCCCATGCGAGCGGTCATAGCAGTGTTCATCCTAACGGTGGCCGTCGTCTGGGATGTGGGACAGAACAACGGTTACTGGATCAAGACCGTTACGTCCGAAGTGTCTCATACGATGCAAGCCATCGGAATTCTGTAACGGCGGTACCTGACGGTTTCGGCGCAGTCCCCGTCATTTTTCGCCCAATCTGCCCCTTTTGCGATAGCAAGGCGATCGTAACACCGCCGGAAAGTGTGCCTGGCACCTTGGGATCACCGGTTCATTGTCGATCTCTTAACCAGGCCCGGAACCGGCCCAACCTGGTAAACGGCCGCCCCGCGGCCGCGTCGCGATTCACCAACATGGCCCGCTTCATCGGATACGCATCGTCCCCAACCGGACGCGGACAAACGTCGCCCGTCTCGATTCGATTCGTGTCATTCGCTGGAAAATTAAGTTGGGAAGTGGTGCCCCTGGCCGGACTCGAACCAGCACGCCCTTTCGGACAACAGATTTTGAGTCTGTCGCGTCTACCAATTCCGCCACAGGGGCACGGCGCGCGATCATAGGGTTCGCGCGCCTCCGGTCAACGCCCAGATCGACGCTTTTCGCCATTGGACTTGAGCACGTAAACCGCGTACATCCCGCCGCCATGTTGCGCCAACTCTACGACCGGACCATGGCCCTCGCCGCCCATCGCCACGCCACATGGGCGCTGGCGGGGATTTCATTTGCCGAGAGCTCGTTTTTTCCCATCCCGCCGGACGTTTTGCTGATCCCGATGGCGCTCGCCAACCGCAGGAAGGCGTTCTTCTATGCGACGATCTGCACGCTGGCCTCGATCATCGGCGGCATTTTCGGCTGGCTGATCGGCGCCTTCCTGTTCGATGCGCTCGCCCAGCCGATCCTCCAGTTTTACGGTTACGCCGAAAAGTTCGACGAATTCGCCGGCCGCTACAACGAATACGGCGCCTGGATCGTATTTTTCGCCGGTCTGACGCCGTTTCCCTACAAGGTGATCACCATCGCCAGCGGCGCGACCGGCCTGTCGCTGCCGATTTTCCTTGTCGCCAGCATTCTGTCGCGCGGCCTGCGCTTCTTCGCCGTCGCCGGGCTTTTGTGGTGGCTGGGCCCGCCGATTCGCGATTTCATCGAACGGCGCCTGGGTCTGCTTTTCACCATATTCGTCGTGCTGTTGTTCGGCGGATTCGTTGTCGCGCGCTATCTTATCTAACGTTCCGCGCCCGCCCGGTATCATTCCCAACCGAAACAAGCAGTGATTACGCCATGACCGATGCGCCCCATTTCGAAAGCCCCGTCTCGCGCGCTTCGGCGGCGGTAATCCTGGTCGGCGCCGCGACGATCATCGGCGCCTGGCTGTTCCAGATGGCCGGTTATGCACCCTGCCCGCTGTGCCTGCAGCAGCGCATCCCCTATTACACGGGTGTCCCGATCGCGTTCATTACCTTCGTCATGGCACGGCGCATGCCGGGCTCCCGCCTGCCGGCGATCCTGATCGGACTGATCGGCCTGCTTTTCCTGGGCAGCGCCGTCTTCGCCGCCTATCACGCCGGCGTGGAATGGAAATTCTGGCCCGGCCCCACCGATTGCTCGACGGGGGCGGGCGGCGCGACCAGTACCGGCGGTCTGCTCGACAGCATCAACAAGACGACCCTGGTGCGCTGTGACGAGGCGGCCTGGCGGCTGTTCGGAATCTCACTGGCCGGATACAACGTGCTGATATCGCTGGCGCTCGCAGGCATCTCGCTGAGCGCGGCGTTCAAACGGTCGTAAGCCCGGCTCCCTGACCGATACGGACCGTTTACGGCTCCAGTTCGGTATCCCAGTAGAGATAATCGAGCCAGCTCTCGTGCAGATAGTTCGGCGGGAACATCCGGCCGTTCTTCTGCAGGTCGAACACGGTCGGCCGGAACGGCATCTGCGCCGGCCACATGTTCGTCCGGCTGGGATGATAGCCGCCCTTCCTGAGATTGCAGGGCGAGCAGGCCGCGACGACGTTGTCCCAGACGGTCTGGCCGCCGAGCGCGCGCGGAATGAGATGATCGAACGTCAGATCGTCGGGTGAGCCGCAATATTGGCAGGTAAAGCGATCGCGGAGAAAAAGATTGAACCGTGTAAAGGCGGGGTGACGGGCGGGCCGGACATATTCTCTCAGAGACACGACGCTGGGCAGCCGTATCTCGAAGGTGGGACTTCGGACCGTGCGTTCGTATTCCGACACGATGTTCACCCGGTCGAGGAACACCGCCTTCACCGCGTCCTGCCACGACCACAAGGACAAGGGGAAGTAGCTCAGCGGACGGAAGTCCGCGTTCAGCACCAGCGCCGGACATGCTTCTGGTGAGACGACCGTCAAGATCTCCACTCTCCACCACAGCTGAACCCCGCCCCTGATCTGGGTGACCCCCGCGGCGGGCACGACGACATATAGTATATTGCAGGTGTCAGTCTTGTGAAGCTGTGTCGTGACGCCGTCATGCGGCACATGGGTGCGGCATAATCGGCTCAGGCCGGCGCGCCGGAGCGTCCCCGCAAGGTCCGGTAATACGCCCAGAACAGCAGGGCCGCGGCACCGCGCAAGGGGCGCCAGCGCCCTCCGATTTCCGCCATTTCCTTGGGCCCTGGGCGGTGTTCCAGACCGATCGCTGCGCCGACCGCGTGCTGCAGGGCGATATCGCCGGCCGGCCACGCGTCGACATGCCCAAGGCAGAACATCAGATAGATGTCCGCCGTCCACGGACCGATTCCATGCACCGCGCAAAGCGCCGCATGGGCATCCTCGGCCGTGAGGCCGCCAAGTGATTCGAAGTCCAGGCCGCCCGATTCGACCACCTCGGCGACGGCGCGCAGCGTCTTGATCTTCGGGCGCGACAGGCCGACGCCGCGCAGGGATTCCTCGGATGCGGCCGATATCATCCCCGGCTCGAACGGCTCGATCGCCGCCCTCAGCCGCCCCCAGATTGCCGCGGCGCTTGCGGTCGAGACCTGCTGGCCGACGACGATCTGGGCGAGTCCCTCGAAGCCCGGTTCGCGCCGGCGCGGCACGGGCGAACCGGACTCGAGAAGAACACGGGCGATCACCACGTCCTGCTCCGAGAGCACGGCGAGGGCGCGTTCGATTCCCTTCGATGTGTCGATTCGATGCTGGCTGCCGGTCATGGGGCGAGCCTAGCTGCGCGACGCGTGGCCGCATACCCGTTTCGGGCCGCGAAATCGAAAGCGATTCGATGGCCCACTCGTCACCGAAACCCGGTCGGCTCGCCGTTGGCTTGGCGTCGGTTTCCCGTTGGCTCGCAGTCGGCGTGTCGTCGGCTTGCAGTTCGGGCGCGATCGCGTATCAGTCATCCCATGTCGATCCCCGTCCTGCGTTTCGCGCCAAGCCCGACCGGCGCGCTGCACCTGGGAAGCGCGCTGTCGGCGCTGCTCGCCCATGACGCCGCTGGACGCCTTGGCGGGCGGTTCCTGCTGCGCATCGAGGATACCGACACGACCCGCTGCCGGCCCGAATACGAGACCGCGATCCTGGACGAACTCGCCTGGCTCGGCCTGACATGGGAACAGCCGGTCCGGCGCCAGTCGGACCATTTCGCCGACTACCGTTCGGCGGCGGCCAGACTGGCTGAGCTGGGCCTGCTCTACCCGTGCACGTGTTCACGCACCCAGATCGCCGCGACGGTCGCAGCGCTCGATACGCCAGACCGTCCATGGCCGCGCGATCCTGACGGCACGCCGCTCTATCCGGGCACCTGCCGGCCCCGCGATCCGGCCGACGTCGATCCCGAACGCGTCGAAGACGGGGCTCAAGCGCTCCGCCTCGACATGGCCCGCGCCGTGGAACGGGCCGGCCCGCTCGCCTGGACCGAATACGGCGATGCCTTTTACGCACCCGGTTTCGACATCTGCGGATCCGGCGCGCGCATCCCGGCCGACCCCGCCGCATGGGGCGATATCGTGCTCTGCCGCAAGGAAACGCCGACCAGCTACCACCTGTCGGTTGTCTGCGACGACGCGCTGCAGGGCGTAACCCACGTCACGCGCGGCCGCGATCTCTACGAGGCGACCGCCATCCACCGGCTGCTGCAGAAACTGCTCGGCCTGCCCGAACCGGCCTACGCCCACCACCGCCTGCTGACCGGCGCCGACGGCCGCAAGCTGTCGAAGACCGGCCGCGATACGGGGATCGGCAGCCTGCGCGAGGACGGCGCCACGCCGGCGGATATTCGGCGAATGGTGGGACTCGCCGCCGGCGATGCGGCGGGCTAGACGCCGAGCAGCCACAGCCACAGCGGCAGGGTGATCACCGAGGCGGCCCCCGTCAGGGTGATCGAGTTTGCCGCGATCGCGTGGCCGGTGCGGAACCGGTTCGAGATCAGCCAGGCGTTCACGCCCGTCGGACAGGCGGCGACGATGGTGACCACGGCCGTCCAGAACGGCGGCAGCGAAAAGACCTGTGTCGCCAGCACCCAGACGATCGCCGGCATCAGCACGAGCTTCAGGACACAGATGAGCACCGCTGGCAGAACATGGCCGCGCACGCCGTATTTGGTCAGGCTCATGCCAAGTGCGAACAGCGCGCAGGGAACGGCCGCAACGGCGACCTGATCGCCGAGCACCTGGAGCGGGCCGGCGTATCCAAACCCCGCAAGCCGCCACGCGGTGCCGCCGATAATGCCGATGACCAGCGGGTTCTTGACGAGGTTGAGCGCGATCGACCGGGCGATCCCGAGCGGCGAGATCGGTCCCGTCGCGGTGCCGTCGCGATGCTCGGCCCATTCGATCAGCACCGTGCTCACCGCCATCAGCACGGGAAGCTGCACCGCGACGATCAGCAATATGGGCACGCCGCCCTCTTCGCCGAAGGCGGTGAACACCAGTGGAATCCCGAGCAGCACCGCGTTCGAAAAGCCCGCCGAGACACCGCCGATGATGCCGGCCTTGGCATCGCGGCCGAACAGCTTGCGCAGCATCAGGTCCGACAGCGTCCATGACACCGCGACGCCGCCGAAATAACTGATCCACAGCGGCCAGGGGGAGATATCGGGAAAGTGCGCCGTCGCCAGCGTCTTGAACAGGAGAATGGGGATCGCCACCATGAACACGAAGTCGCCGAGCCCCTCGCCGATCGATTCCGGCAGGTAGCGCGACCACGAGGCCAGGAAGCCCAGGCCGATCAGACCGAAGACCGGCAGCACGATCCAGAAGATATCGACAATCTGCCCGGTCATGGTCGGGGGCTCAGGGACATGACTTGGGGCGCGGGAAGCATGGCGGAATCGCGGTCGGAAGGTGATGCCGGGAGAAGATGGCTGAACGACGCACTCTGAAAGGAGCCGGCGAATATACTCCGGAACAGTAGAAAGCCGGGCTGACGCCGGTCAACCGGCGGGAACGCATACGCGCCATCCGTGCGGCGCAACCGACGATAGGCCGATGGCCCCGTAAACCACATTTACCTTAAGTGGCATAAAGCATTCCGCTAGACCTTCCCTTAACAACCGGCCTCTAGCATGTTGGCTCGAACACACGGAGGCGGCGCCTCCACCGGCTTCCAGCGATGAGGCCGGCGGACGCACTGCCGGCAATTTCATGTCCGGCCGAATGGACAGTCGATCAGGGGGTTTCATCTTGAGCGCAGATACTGGTTCCTTCGACGCGGCATTTGCCGGTCTCGGCGGCGAGGACCACGCGGGCATTGAAGCCCTCGCCGAACTCGTCGCAGGCCGCCCGGAGCCCGCAGTGCCGCTCAGCGTTCCACTGTCCGCCCTCATCGACGGTTCGATCCGTCGGCCCGCCGTCATGGAAGACAGCGTTGCGGAAGGTCTGGTGATCCGTCCGCGTGTGCTCCTGGTCGAGGACAATCCGATGAACCGCCTGATGGTCGGGGTGCTGCTGGATCGCCTCGGGCTGGAGCATGTCGCCGTGGGCTGCGCCCAGGAAGCGATCATCCGGTTTGCCCGCGAAGCCTTCGACGCTATCCTGCTCGACGTCGAGATGGATGGCCTGGCGGGGCTTGCCACCGCACGCGCCATCACCGGGCTGGTCGGCGACGCCGCGCCGCCGCTTGTGGCGTTGGGCCGTGCCGAACTCGACGAGGACGTGCTCGCGGAGGCCGGTTTCTCGGCCATCGCCGACACCCCGCTCGACACCCGCCGTCTTGCCGCCGCCCTGATCACCGCGGTCGAATCCAGCATGGTGGACTCCAACTGACCGCGATCGGCGACCTCGACGGATTGTCTTTCCTTCCGTGATTTTCCGATATCGGCCTTGCGTCTTCATTGGCAGACGATCGTGTGATAGGTCCGCTAAACAGATTTCACCTTGACCGTATTGTCATTGCCGGGCCCGTATGTAAGTTGGCTGACAACGAGCATGCCCGTACGGCATAAACCACAGCACAGGGAGTGAGTGCATGAATTTCCTGAAACGCCTGACGATGGCGATTGCCGCCATCGTTCTGATTGCGGGCCTGTCCGCGTCCGGTCCGGCATCTGCGCAAACCGTCAGCTATGCCGAATCCGTCGATGTCCTGGCCAAAGCCTGCGGCGCCGATATCGGCAAATACTGCAAGGGCATCAATCTCGGCAACGGCATGGTCGCCTGCCTCGACAAGAACGAAGCCAAGGTTTCCCAGAATTGCAAGGTGACCGCCGCCGCCACCATGGCCTCGCTCAACAAGCGCGCCGCCGCGCAAGGTGCCGTGGTCGAGCTCTGCAAGTCCGACATCAGGCGGTTCTGCAAGGAATACGACGCCGGCAATGGCCGCATTCTGCGTTGTCTCCTGAAGAACACGAACAAGCTGGACGGACCGTGCGGTCAGTCTATCACCGACGCCGGTTGGCGTTGAACCGAACCCATTTCGCCGGGTTCGCCGCAACTGCGCACGCAACAGGCGGCGCGACCGCGAACCTGCCAACCGATTTTCGGAGACTGACTATGAAAATGTTCGTTTCAGCCCTTTTGGCCCTCGTCGCCGCCACCGTGCTGGCCGGCGGCGCACACGCCCAATCGGCCATATCCCAGAACGAATTCATCAAGGATCTGCAGGGCCTTGGCAACCGGACGACCGTTCTGGACGTCAACAAGATGCGTAACGACGTTCTCTTGGAAATCCGCACCGAGAACACAGAGGAGAACGTCGGGCGCGATTCCTATCTCGACTATTTCGCCAACCTGCCGAACTTCAACGTTGAGATCCTGTTCGACTTCGATTCCGACGTGATCAAGCCGGAGTCCTACCGCGTTCTCGGCGCCATGGCCGATGCCCTGCATAATCCGGTGCTGTCCGGCGACCAGTTCCTGATCGTCGGCCACACCGACGCGAAGGGAAAGCGTGAGTACAACCTGGGACTCAGTCAGCGGCGCGCCGATGCCATCCGCACGGCCCTTGTGACCTTCTTCCGCGTCCCGGAAAACCGGCTCAAGGCGTTCGGCCTCGGCGAGGAACAGCTGAAGGATCCGGCCAATCCGGATTCCGGCGTCAACCGCCGCGTTCAGCTCGTCAACCTCGGCCCGCTGCCGTAGGACCGCCTGAACGTCTCTGAATGCGAAACGGCGTGGATGCAAATCCACGCCGTTTTTTTGTGAACCGAATGCCGTCGGCTGATCAGATCGGCTGTCCCACGTCGATGCGATTGCCGTCGGGATCCTCGAACACGAAGGCCCGCAGGCCATAGTCCTTGTCCTGAAGGCTCTTGACGATGCGCAGCCGGTGCCGCTGGCAGATCGCGTGCAGGGCGTCCACATCGTGCACGATCATATGCGCAACGTTGAAGGATGCCGCCTTGTGCCCAGGCTGTAGCGTGAGATGCAGTTCGGCATCGCCGCGCTTCAGAATCATGAAGCCGACGGGATCGCCGTTTTCGAAAACTTTCGTGAATCCGAGCGCCTTCGTATAGAAGGCGTCGGCTTTCTGTATGTCGCTCACCGGTATTGTCGCGGCGATTCGGCCAAAGCGAATGCCGTGGTCGTCGACGTCGTTCATCGTACTACCTCGATTGGGAGAACGCTGGCGACGAACCGGACGGTGCCGGACCTGTCGTGTGCTCCTCGTTCATGTCACATGAGACGGTGCCCACGGCGATATCTTCTAACAGCGATCATTGCCGGACGGAACCGTGCGGTGCCGGCGTCAATCGCGCAGGCTCGCCCAGGCAGTCAGCCGACATCCGGGAAGATATCGATCACATATCGCGACAGCGCATGTCTTTCCGGGAGACCCATGACGTGCTTCACGACCTTCAACGCCGATAGCCATTCCGCCCGGCTTCGTGGTCCCTGCATTTCCGTATCACCTACGAAATAGACAAACACCAGCCAGGCCGGCCGACCCTGGGTTCGCCGGAGAAAATCCAGATGGGCCAGTCGGTTGGCGTATTGAAAGAACACAT
This sequence comes from uncultured Tepidamorphus sp., assembly GCA_905479765.1. GTDB lineage: Bacteria > Pseudomonadota > Alphaproteobacteria > Rhizobiales > Tepidamorphaceae > Microbaculum. The sequence continues at coordinate 13,290 of CAJQNW010000195.1, forward strand.
CCGCCCACGCCGCGCGTGGCGTTGCGCCCAGCGCCTTGGATGTCGCACTGAGCGAGGTCTCGATCAGCGATCGGGAGATTGCCTTGGACTGGGTTCCCGGAGAGCAGACTTCGCCCACATGCGCTTTGGCCTCGATCAGCAGCAGGTCGCCGTTGTCGGACCTTGCGAGTGCATCCCACTGCGGCCCGCGCTTCGGCCAGAATCCCGAAAGCGCCGCCGACAGATCGGTCTCGCCCAATCGGTCGAGAAACGCCGCGTCGCGGTACTCGGCAAAGCCATCGTCCGAACGTGGCGACAGCCAGTCGATCGAGGATGCGCCGTTTAGGTGCGGGAGAACCAGGGAATCGAGGTCGGCAGGCCGCTCGTTGACGAAGCGCTGAATCCACTTGAGGCTGCCGCGTTCGCCGGCCGGCTGGACAACCCGGCTCACGCCACCTCCTTCTCGATGCCTGCGTCGACGATCCGGACGACCTCGCCCATGATGTCGTTGATGCGGAAATCCTTCGGCGTGTAGACGGCCGTCACGCCGGCGGCCTTCAGCGTCTCGGCGTCCTCCGGCGGGATGATGCCGCCGACCACCACCGGCACGTCGTCGATGCCCTCGTCCTCCAGGCGCGCCATCACCTCGGCCACCAGCGGCACGTGGCTGCCCGACAGGATCGACAGGCCGATGACGTGCACCTTGCCCGATTTCGCCGCCTCCACGATTTCGGCGGGCGTCAGCCGGATGCCGTCGTAGACGACGTCCATGCCGGCATCGCGGGCTCTGACGGCGATCTGTTCGGCCCCGTTGGAATGCCCGTCGAGGCCCGGCTTGCCGACCAGGAACTTCATCCGCCGGCCGAGCCGCTTCGACACCAGGTCGACCGCCTCGCGCAGCTCGTCCAGGCCCTCGGTCTGGTTGCGCGCGGCGGTGCCCACCCCGGTTGGCGCGCGAAACTCGCCGAACACGCCGCGCAGCGCCCAGCCCCATTCGCCGGTAGTGACGCCGGCCTTGGCGCAGGCGACCGACGCGTCCATCACGTTGCGGCCTTCCGACGCCGCCCGCGCCAGTTCCTTCAGCGCCGCGTCGACGGCCATCTGGTCGCGCTGTTCGCGCCAGGCGTTGAGCCGCTCGATCTGGTCGCGCTCCACCCATTCCGGCACCGTCAGCACCGCGCCGGTGCCCGTCGACAGCGGCGACGGCTCGGTCTCGGTATAGGCGTTGACGCCGACGACGGTCATGTCGCCGCGCTCGATATTCTCCAGCCGCTCCGTATTGGAGTTCACCAGCGCCTGCTTCATGTAGCCCGACTCGATCGCTGCCACCGCGCCGCCGATGTCGAGCACGGATTTCAGCTCCTCGCGGGCGGCCTCCTTCAGGGACGCGACCTTGGCGGCGACGACCTCCGAGCCGTCGAACAGGTCGCCGTATTCCAAAAGGTCGGTCTCGTAGGCAAGGATCTGCTGCATCCTGAGCGACCACTGCTGGTCCCACGGCCGCGGCAGGCCGAGCGCCTCGTTCCAGGCGGGAAGCTGCACCGCGCGGGCCCGTGCCCCCTTCGACAGGGTGACGGCCAGCATCTCCAAAAGGATGCGCGTCACGTTGTTTTCCGGCTGCTGTTCGGTCAGCCCCAGCGAGTTGACCTGCACGCCATAGCGGAAGCGGCGGTGGCGGGGATCCTCGATGCCGTAGCGCTCCGCCGTGATCTCGTCCCACAGCTCGGTGAACGCCCGCATCTTGCAGATCTCGGTGACGAAGCGGATGCCGGCGTTGACGAAGAACGAGATGCGCCCGACGGCTGCCGGAAACTCGTCCTCGGGGATGGCGCCCGACGCCTTGACGCTGTCGAGGATGGCGATGGCGTTGGCCAGCGCGAAGGCCAGCTCCTGCACCGGCGTCGCGCCGGCCTCCTGCAGATGGTAGGAGCAGACGTTCATCGGGTTCCATTTCGGCATCTCCCGGCAGGTCCAGGCGATGACGTCGGTGGTCAGCTTCATCGACGGCTCGGGCGGAAACACGTAGGTGCCGCGCGACAGGTATTCCTTGATGATGTCGTTCTGCGTCGTGCCGGTGAGCTTGGCCCGGTCGGCGCCCTGCTGGTCGGCGACCGCCGCATAGAGCGCCAGCAGCCACGCCGCCGTCGCGTTGATCGTCATCGAGGTGTTCATGGTTTCGAGCGGGATGCCGTCGAGCAGCGCCGTCATGTCGCCGAGATGGCTGATCGGAACGCCGACCTTGCCCACCTCGCCGCGCGCCAGGGCGTGATCTGAATCGTAGCCGGTCTGGGTCGGCAGGTCGAAAGCGATCGACAGCCCGGTCTGGCCCTTGGCGAGATTGCCCCGGTACAGCCGGTTCGACTCCGTCGCCGTCGAGTGGCCGGAGTAGGTGCGGAAAATCCAGGGGCGGTCGCGTTCGGTCGGGGCGCGGTCGGGCGTGTCGGTCATCGGGGGTCCTCAGGGCTTTCGCCTATAAAACCGCCGCTTTCGTTGCATTGCAACAAGACAAAAGCCTGATGGTGAAAGCCCCAATGCCCCCGGGAGAAACCCCGGCGGCCCGTTGCCGCGCCGCCGGAAAAACAATCCGAAGTCCGGAACTCAGGCCTTTTTCACCAATCCGATGATGAACAGCAGGATCACCGCGCCGATCACCGCGCCGATGATGGCCGAAACCCAGGTGCCGCCGACCGAGATGCCGAGCGCGCCCAGCACGTAGGTGCCGATGAAGGCGCCGACGATGCCCACCACGATATTGCCGATAAGCCCGAACCCGCGCCCGCGCATGATCTGGCCGGCGAGCCAGCCGGCGATAGCACCGACGATGAGCAGTACGATAATCGATTCAATTCCCATATTTGCCTCCTGAGTATCCCCCGCGGCGCGGGCTTTTCCCGCGACCGGTCTGTCCCGGCACCGGCTCGCGAATCACTGCTCGCCCCCGATGTCCGCCGCGTCATTATACCGCATTTGACGCAAATAAAGCGGGGTGGCGCGTTCGCGCCCGAAAAGCAGACCGGCCCGCCCCCGGTGCGACTAGAACGGCTTCGCGACCGCGAGCACCGCGATAAGGACGGCGCAGATCACGATGACGAAGATCGGCACGGTCTGCTTGCGCGCCCCTCCGGTTCCCCCCGCCAGCCGGCGAAGTGTGCCGGACTGGACGCCGTGCAGCGCGGACAGGACCACAACGAACACGAGCTTGGCCTGCAGCCAGTGCGACGAGAACCATCCCTGCATCACCGCCAGCGTCAGGCCCAGCGCCCAAACCAGCAGCATCGCCGGTGTCGTCACCCGGCGATCCCAGGCCCGCACCGCCGATACGGCGCGGCGCTGGGCAGGGTCAAGCGCCCGTGCCTCCGGGAGGGTTGAAAGGAAGACGGTCTCGGCGATCAGCCCCCCGACGAACAGCAGCGCGGAGGCGACATGCAGCCCCGCGAACCACGGATAGACGTCGTGAAACGTCATCCCGCCGCAAGCGCCTTCAGCCGGGGACGCAGGAATGCCGGCGTGGTGAAGCCCGCGAAGGGGATGAAGGCCGCGACGACCAGACGCGCGATCGCGCATCCCGACCACCCGCCGCCGGTCACCGTCTGCAACACCGTCCAGATGTAGAAGAGAAAGGCTAGGCCGTGGATCGGTCCCATGATCCGCGTGGCGATGGTGTATCCGGCGAAATACTTCAGCGGCACGGCGATGCCGACCAACACCGCGAGGGTCGTGGCCTCCAGCACGGAGGCGATCTCCAGCCGCCTGAGTTGCGCAAGCTCCAGACGGCGCACATCGTCGTCGCCGGGGTGCGGGGCTGTGCCGGTCATGACGAGGGGCTCCTTGTTTCCGCGGCCGGGCCGCCGGCTCGCTCGATCAGCGCGTCGACGGCGCGCCGGGCGCGCTCTTCGACAAGCGGGTCATGGAGAAACCGGGATGCCGTGTGATGGCTCAGATAGATGCCGCACAGTTCCCAGACGAACTGCTCCACATCGAGGTCCCGGCGCAACTCACCCCTTGCGACCGCTTCCGCGGCCAGGCCGGAGAGCAGGTCGCGCCATCGCCGCTCGAGCGTCACGACATGATCGCGAACAGGCCCGGGACGATCGTCCAGCTCGAACAGCGCCGCCGCCACCGGACAGCCGCCGCTCAGCCCTGCGCGCGCGCTCCAGCCGAGCCAGCCGTCGATCAGCTTCCGCAAACGCGCCAGTCCGGGCGCTGCCCGCATTGCCGGGGCGATGACCCTCTGACGGGCCAGCTCCGCGCCGGCATCGAGCAGTTCGGTCTCCAGCTGCTCCTTCGAGCGGACATGAGCGAACAGCCCGCTCTTCGAAAGCCCGGCCGCCTCGGCCACGCGCCCGATGGTCAGACCGCTCAATCCGTTCTGGCTGAGCATGTTGAGCCCGGCTTCCAGCAGCCGCGTCCTGGTGTTTTCGCCTTTCATTCCGCCGAAATAACACGACCGGTCGTGCTTTTCAATTCGAATATCTTTTTCCCCCTCTGGATCAGCGCCGCGGTCCCGAACGCTCCGATCACCGCCGAATTCGCGTTCCGAACGCGTGGTGAATGGCGGGGCGAGGGGGTGGCAGGCGCGCTTTTTGTTGCACTGCAGCACCCGTTTGAGGCATGAGTAATGCGCGCATTGGCCTTGGACTATCCGACTATTCGGTCCTGGGCCCGAATTCCACTAGTCTGCGGGTCGAACCCAAAGACGACAGGAGCAAGCCTCGGGGGTCGCCTTGCACGGCCGGGCCCGCGAGCACGGGAGGTGAATATGGCGACGAATGTCGCGGAACAGGCTCAACCGCCGGTCTACGAGGCGGAAAAGAAGGATCTCTACGAAGTCGGCGAGATCCCGCCGCTCGGCCATGTGCCGAAGACCATGTACGCCTGGGCGATCCGGCAGGACCGCCACGGCCCGCCGGACGAGGCGATGCAGGTCGAGGTGGTGCCGACATGGGAAATCGACTCCCACGAAGTGCTGGTCCTCGTGATGGCCGCCGGCGTCAACTATAACGGTATCTGGGCAGCCCTCGGCGAGCCGATCACCCCGTTCGCGGTCCACAAGGCGCCCTATCACATCGCCGGCTCGGATGCCTCGGGCATCGTCTGGGCGGTCGGCTCCAAGGTGAAGCGCTGGAAGGTCGGCGACGAGGTCGTCATCCACTGCAATCAGGACGACGGCGACGACGAGGAGTGCAACGGCGGCGACCCGATGTTCTCCTCCTCGCAGCGCATCTGGGGCTATGAGACCCCGGACGGCTCATTCGCCCAGTTCTGCCGCGTCCAGGCCCAGCAGCTGATGCCGCGTCCCCAGCACCTGACCTGGGAGGAATCGGCCTGCTACACGCTGACGCTGGCCACCGCCTACCGGATGCTGTTCGGCCATCCCCCGCACGCCCTGAAGCCGGCCGACAACGTGCTGGTCTGGGGCGCCTCGGGCGGCCTCGGTTCGATGGCGATCCAGCTGATCGCGGCCGCCGGCGCCAACGCCATCGGCGTCATCTCCGAGGACGACAAGCGCGAGTTCGTCACCTCGCTCGGCGCGCGCGGCGTCATCAACCGCAAGGAGTTCGACTGCTGGGGCCAGATGCCCAAGGTCAACACCGACGAGTACAACACCTGGGTCAAGAACGCCCGTGCCTTCGGCAAGGCGATCTGGGACATCACCGGCAAGGGCAACGACGTCGACATGGTGTTCGAGCACCCGGGCGAAGCGACCTTCCCGGTCTCCTGCCTGGTGGTGAAGCGCGGCGGCATGGTGGTCTTCTGCGCCGGCACGACGGGTTTCAACCTGACCTTCGATGCCCGCTACGTCTGGATGCGCCAGAAGCGCATCCAGGGCTCGCACTTCGCCCACCTGAAACAGGCCAGCGAAGCCAACCAGTTCGTCATCGAACGGCGCCTCGACCCGTGCATGTCGGAAGTGTTCCCCTGGGCACAGATCCCAAAGGCGCACATGAAGATGTGGAAAAACCAGCACGCGCCGGGCAACATGGCCGTGCTGGTCCAGTCGCCCGCCACGGGGCTGAGAAGCTTCGAGGACGTGCTTGAAGCAAGCGCCGAAGACTGAGAGGCCGACTGGGGCCTCCGGCGTTGCGACTGCTTTCCTTCCCCGGACGGGATAGTCCGGGGAAGGTGCCGATCCGGCGGACTGCTCGCGTTGTCTAGCCCGCCTTACGCCAGGCCTGCGTCTTCACGAATTCATCGAGCTGCGCCACCGGCATCGGCCGGGCGAAGGCATAGCCCTGCAGCACGTCGCAGCCGAGGTCGCGCAGGATCTTCGACTGTTTCATCGTCTCGACGCCCTCCGCGACCACTTCGATCCCCAATGACTTGCCCATGTCGACGATGGACGACACCAGCCGCCGCTTCTCCACCGAGCTGGTGATCGGCGTCACGAACTGCCGGTCGATCTTCAGCCGCGCCGGGCTGAGCTTCAGCAGGCTGACGATGGAGGCATAGCCGGTCCCGAAATCGTCGATCTCGATGTCGATGCCGAGTTCCTTGATCTGGTCGATGTTGTAGGCGGCAATCTCGTCGGCCTCGTCGAGAAAGATGGATTCCACCAGTTCGAAGGAAATGGTGCCCGGCTTGATCGGCATGGTCCGCAGGCTCTCGATCAGCCCGCTGTGGTTCAGGCGGCGCGACGACACGTTGACGGAAATTCTGGGGATCTGGAATCCGAGCGCCGCCCAGCGGTCGTACTGTTCGATGGCCTGGGACAGTACCACGCGGTCGATCGTGTCCACCGCGCCCAGGTCCTCGGCGACCTTGAGAAATGCCGCCGGGGCCAGGATGCCCTTGGTGGGATGGTTCCATCGCACCAGCGCTTCGACGCCGACGATGTCGAAGGTCCGTGTGTCGAATTGCGGCTGGTAGTAGGCGAAGAACTCGTTCTGGTCGATCCCGCGCAGGATATCGTCGGCGACGCGCTTGGCCTTGACGATTTCCAGCTGGATGTCCTCGGAGAAGAACTCGTATCCGCCCGGATTGTTTTTCTTCGCCCGGTAGAGCGCGATGTCGGAATTGACCATCAGGCTTACCGGATCGACCTTGTCGCCCTCCTCGATGGCGATCCCGATGCTGGCGCCCAGCCGGCACACGGCGCCCTTGTAGGGAACCGGCTGCCGGACTTCCTCGATGACGCGATCCGCCAGCGCCGTGAACGCGGCGTCGGCGGTGTCCTCGACCAGGCTCACGACGATGAACTCGTCGCCGCCCACCCGGGCGGCGAAATCGCTCTCGTCGATTGTTCTCATCAGGATCCTGGAGACGTGAACGAGGATCTGGTCGCCAGCGATATGGCCCAGCGTGTCGTTGATGTGCTTGAACCGGTCGAGATCGATGTGCAGCAGCGCCACGCTGGCGCCGCTCTTCTCGCAATAGTTGGCGTGCTGGGTGAGAACCTTGTCCAGGTACCGCCGGTTCGGAAGGCCGGTCAGCGCATCGTGGAGGGCGTTGAATTCTAGGCTCGCCTTGGCCGCTTCCAGTTCGACGTTGCGCGCCTCCGCCAGGGTCTTCGCCTGGGCGAGCGCCGTGTTCGCCAGGTCCGTCTGTTCCTTGGCGACCGTCAGTTCTTCCAGCGTGGTTTCGTGCCGCGTGATTTCCTTCAGGAGTTCCGACTGGCTGTCGACCACACTGGAGTAGTAGCTCGCCATGAAGAACGCATAGGTCGTCGCGCAGAACACCGAGGCGACCCCGGCCCACAGCATGTATTCGGCGGGAATATTGCTGTCGGCGTATCTGCCGAACCAGAAGTCGGCGGCCAGGAACGTGCCGAGGCCGACAATGATTTCCGCGAAGACCGTGATGCGGAAAACCTGGCTGGAGCCCAGATAGAAGAACGCCAGCATCGGCATCAGCATGTACCACATGAGAAACGGCGAACTGGCGCCGCCGTAGAAATAGGCTCCCCAAAGCACGGCGAAATTGAGATTCGTGATCGAGACCAGCGCCAGCGCCGTATAGCACCGCGGGCACAGCTTGATCAGTGCGAGAAACACCCAGAACGCCAGGATGGAGGCCGCCAGGATCGGCACCTGGGGCCACGGGTTCGGATCGATGAAGTAGAGGACCAGGGGAAGCCACAGGCTCAGCATCGGTCCGAAGACGTGGCTGAACAGGAACATGCGAACGCGCTTGTGCGTGTGGACGTCGTCCTTCAGGTGGCTGGGGGTCAGCCACGCCATGAAGGATTCCAATTTGGCCAATGGCATCATCGTTCGCGTGATCTCTCGGGTGCCGGACGCGCGCGCTCAGCCGACCCGCCTGAGGGGCCGGGCCGCGAGCGCCGAGAGCCGGGAAAGATCGCCCGCGCGGGCCTGCTCCAGTTCCGCCGCGCCGGCCCGCATGGCCTCTGACAGCGCCTTGACCACCCGATCGACATCGCCGCGCGTGTGGGACGCCATGACCTGGAACCGGAACCGCGAATCGCTGCGCGGGACGGCCGGATACTCCACCAGGTTGGCGATGCCGCCCATGCGCGGCAGCTGCCGCGCGACCAGGCGGCCCAGGACTTCATCGCCGACCCGGATCGGCACGATCGGCGAAGGCTCGCCGAGCGCCTCGGCGCCGGCCGCCTGCATTTCGGTGCGCAGCGCCAGGATGTTTTCCATCAGCCGGGTACGCAGCAGCTTGCCCTCGTCCGAGGCGACGATCTTGAGCGCCGCCAGCACGGTCGCCGCCTGCACCGGCGACAGGGCGTTTGAGAAGGTATGGGTGGCGCTGTAGTACTTCAGGTATTCGGCCGCCGCCTTCGTCTTCACCGAGACGAATCCGCCGTTCGAGGCGAAGGACTTGGAGAAGCTGGCGACGATGACGTCGACATCGTCCAGCACGCCGTACTTGCCGATCGCGCCGAGGCCCTCGGGACCCATGGCGCCGAAATCGTGGGCGCAGTCGACGAGAAAGGTCGCCTTGTAGGTCTTGCAGAGATCGGCGAGCGCCTTGAGATCGGGAGTCGTCGCGTGCATCGAGAACAGGCTCTCGGTGACGAGCAGGATGCCCGCCTCGGGATGGCGCTCGCGAATGGATTTCAGCTTGCGCTCCGCCGAGTCCGGCTTCAGGTGCGCATAGTAGTGCACGTTCTGGGTCGAGGAGCGCGCGCCCTCCTGCAGGCAGGAATGCGCCAGGATATCCATGACGACATGATCGTGCGGCCTCACGAACCCCTGGATGCCGCCGTATCCGGCCGCCCAGCCGGTGGGATAGAGCACCACCTCGCGGCCATGCAGGAACTGCGAGAGGGCGAGCTCCAGGGAGAGCGAATTGGTCGTGTTGCCCTGCAGCGCGGCTGAGCCCGCGCTATGCACGCCATAGGTCTCGATCGCCTTCGTCGCGCATTGCTTGACCTTCGGATGCGTGGACAGGCCGAGATAGTCCTGCGAGGCGAAGTTGACGCCGGTAATCGGGTCGCCGGCGTCCGACAGGGCCTCGCAGAAGGCCTGCGGCGCGGTGCGGGTCGAGCGCGCATAGGGCCAAAGATCGCTCTGGCGCCTGAGGTCCTGCCAGTCATGGAATCCCGAGGCGCGCTCGACGATGTGCTGGCCTTTCGGCGCGCGATAGTCCTTCAGGCTTCCCTTCAGGGCCGCGAGGTCGGTGTCCGCATTGACAAT
>CAJQNW010000196.1 GCA_905479765.1 uncultured Tepidamorphus sp.
CACGGGCTCGGCGCCCGTCGCGCGGGTCCAGAGGCGGTCCGACGGACGGTCTTCGTCAAAGGCCGTCTGGGGGGCGGGACCGTAGATGTCGGCAGTGCCGTCGAGACGGCTGACCTTGATGAAGATCGCGCCGGCCTCCTCCGCGCCGCGGCGGACCACGGCGACGGGAACGCCTTCGACAGACAGGCGCCGGATGTATGCAGAAACCCAGATGGCCGATTTGAGACGCAATGCCGATCTCCCTCGCCCCTGGATTACCGGCCGGCGCGGGGAAGTCCAGAGCGTTTCGCCCCGCTTGCGCGAAATCTATCCGAGCGGGACGCCGCTGACGGCGGTCAGTTCCTGAAGCAGCTGCGGGGAAATCCGGCCCGTCATCGGCAAGCCGCGATCGACCTCGAAGTCTTCGATGGCACGCCGCGTCGCCGGGCTGAGCGTGCCGTCGATGGATCCCGGCGCGTATCCCAGATCGGCGAGGATGGATTGCACCGCCTCGGTGCGCGGATCGGCGGCGGGCCGGGTAACAGCCGGCGCCTGGCTTGCCGGCTCGGCTTTCGGGAGGGGGAGCGGCGCGCTCTCCGGCGGTGGAGCCGGTTGCGGCGTTACCGGTTCCGCCTTGGCAATCAGCGCGGCGACGGGATCGCCGGCGGGCGCAAGCGAGCCGGTCGTTTGCGAATCGGCCGGATCGCTGTTCGGCTGGATGGCAACCGGCTCGGGGCGCAACGGACTCGGCACCGGCTGTGGCGGCGCGTTCAGGGTCGACAGCTGCACATGGGCAAGCAGTTCACCGCTCGGCTGGCCCGTTTCGGCAAGCCCGGCGGCGCGCTGGTAATCGCGGATCGCAAGCTCGGTGCGCGGGCCGAACTGGCCGTCGATACTGCCTGTATAGTAGTTGCGGCGCGCGAGTTCGATCTGCAGCGCCCTCGTCTGTTCCATCTGCTTTTGGATGACGCGGCGGCGCTCGGCGTCCTCGGCGCCGCCCGGGCTCAGCTCGCTGACGCGGCGTTCGGGCTTGGCAGGCGGCAGTTTTGCCGGAATGCCCGTCAGCGCTTCGCGGCCGAGAAACGGTGCGGGATGCGGGCCGTCCTGCATCCACATCGCGTTGACGGAGATGGCGCCCCAGGATCCGACCACCAGCGCGGCGGCCAGAACACCGAACGGGTTTCGGACCACTACTCCGATCAGTCTTCCCAGCATGCCCCGATCCCCAGAATACTCATGCACTCATCCGAAACCCGGACGCGGCGACGCCCTCGCCTGACGCAAGCCGCTCCACGCCGGGCGCGGGCATTGACGTATGCGGCAGCCGCACGGTGACCCGCGTACCGGCGCCGATTTCGCTTTCGATGTCCATCTGGCCGCCGTGCAGGGCAGCCAGCCCCTTTACCACCGACAGTCCCAGTCCGGTGCCGGCGTGCCGGCTGTCGAAGCCCTGCTTCAGCTGCACGAAGGGATCGCCAAGCCGGGCCAGGTCGGCGCGCGGAATTCCGATCCCCTCGTCGGCGACATAGAACGACGCGCCGGTGCCATCGCGATAGGCGCCGACGACGATACGGCCGCCCGAGCGCGAGAATTTCACCGCGTTCGACAGCAAGTTGAGCAGCATCTGCTTGCAGGCGCGCCGGTCAGCATAGAGTTCGGGCATGGCGTGAGGCAAATCCGTCTCGATCCTCAGACCCGCCTCTTCGGCCTGGCCCGCCACCAGCTTGCAACAACCGGCTATCAGGTCCTTGCCGTCGAAGGGTTCCGGGAAAATTTCGAAATTGCCCGTCTCGATCCTCGACATGTCGAGGATATCGTTGACCACCTCCAACAAGTGGTTGCCGCTTTCGTGGATCAACCCTGCATATTCGCGGTGCTTTTCGTTTTCGAGGCGGCCGTAAAGCTCGCCGGTCAAGATTTCCGAAAAACCGATGATCGCATTGAGCGGGGTACGCAGTTCGTGGCTCATGTTGGCGAGGAAACGACCCTTGGCGATACTGGCGCGCTCGGCCTTCTCGCGCGCGTCGCCCTGATGCGTCTCGTCGCGCTTGCGTGCATCGACATCGCGCAGCGTGGCGACCAGATCGGGCGCCGTATCTCCGGAACCGCCCATCGCGCGGCAGCGCATCTCCACCCAGATGTAATTCGGCGCCGCCGCCAGCGGACCGCAGCGCACCCGGAACTCGGCGCTCGTGTCGTCGCGTGTCGCGGCACCGTCGAGCGCCCTCAGGAACTCCGGCCGGTCGGCGACATGCACGCGGGAAAACAGACCTTCGCCTGCAAGCGTACAGGCCGATACGGCGAACAGCTCGTCAACAGCATCGGATACGTAGGTAACGTTACCGTTGCGACGCAACGTAACCAGAACGTCGCCGGCGGCATCGACGATGGCGCGCAGCCGGTCACCGCCGTTGCGTTCGGTTTCGGCCAGCATCCGGGTCATCGCGCTGCCGCGGGCAGCCAGCGCGCCGGCGTACAGAAGCGCCGGCAACGCGCCGAAGAGTGCCAGCGACCATGCGGGGACCGGGAACGCCATCGCCGCGGGAAGAATTGCTGCGGCATCGAGCCCGATCAGCGCCAGCAAGGACGCAACCGCGATGGCGGTCGCTGCAAGAACGATATGGCCGGAGCCGGCCAGCGCAGCCTCCGCTGGCACCGCAACCAACCACGGCAGGAAGGCCGACGTCGCGCCGCCGGTCCAGATGGATGCGAAGACGACCAGACCCGACAATGTGGACGCCGACAGCAAGTGTGCACGTGCCAGCCGGCCGGTACGCGACAGATAGAAGGCAACGGCCAATGGTGCGGTAAGCCAGGCGAAACAGGCCGCCGTCAGCAAACTGGGCGCGCCCCATAATGCCAGATAGACCGGCAGCGCCACCACCGTGGCGATGCCCGCGATCAGCCGGGTGGCGATAAAGGTGGAATGGAAGGCCAGACGGATCGGATCGTGCCGGGCGCTCTCATGCACCATCGACGCCACGATCCGTAACAACGAAGACTTTAACTCAAGAACGCGCACTGACTACTCCAACCGTCCCCCACCTCTTCGAGGGGCGTCCCACACGTCGCCTCGCAAGATGAACGGTACAGCCGCAACAATGTCAGAGGGCCATTAAAGGAACGCTAAATCCAACCCGTCCCGGGCGGGCAAAACGCATAGAATTTAGCAGGGTTAACAGGCACATAACGTAGAAAAGCCCAATTCCCACGGGGCTTTACCAGTGCCCTCGGGTACCGTCAGGCACATGGTTTCCCGAATAGTTCAAATTTTCTCCTTTCTGAAAATCCGATCTCAAACCCGGGGCGCTACGGTCCAGCCACTACGACGCGAAAATACGTAACAAGGCGAAGGGCAGAGCCATGTTTCTTATTCGTACGGCCTTCTGGCTGTCACTGGTGATCCTGTTTATCCCGACTGGCGAATCGAACCTGCCGGATGCGGGACCGGTCGACAGCAACGCACAGGTCTCGGCCATCGAGGCCTTGTCGGCGGCGCAACACACGGTTTCGGATCTGGCCGGTTTCTGTGCGCGCAATGCCGAAACCTGCGAGACGGGATCGGCGGCGATCAAGGTATTCGGGCAAAAAGCCCAGTACGGCGCCCGCAAGATCTACGAGTACATCGCCGAAGCGAATTTCCAGACCGATCCCTCCGCGGACGCGGCGACCTTTGCCCGCGACGGCATCGATACGCTGCTTCAGGCGGACAAGGACATTCCCTGGCAGGGCGCCGGGTCGCAGGGCTGACGGACGCCCCAGGTTTCGCCTGGCCTTAACCGGTCAGGCGACCCGGCCGCGGGCAATGTCCTGCCCTTCATTGTCCGCGGCCCGGGAATTCAAGCGTCTTCTCACCACCGATCATCCGGCATCCTCGAACTCCCTGGCCCGGCCCGCCTATTTGGCAGCGCCGCCCAAGGGCGCTATATGCGGGGCATGAGCGACATAACCGGCCCCGCGCCGATCGACACCATCCTCGACGACTTCGCCTTCCTGGACGATTGGGAGGATCGCTATCGCTACGTCATCGAGCTCGGGCGTACGCTCGAGCCACTGGCGGAAGGCGAACAGAACCCCGAAACCAAGGTCGAAGGCTGCACCAGCCAGGTGTGGCTCGTCACAGCGGTCGGCGATGGCGACGATCCGGTGCTTACCTTCCGTGGCGAAAGCGACGCCCATATCGTGCGCGGCCTGATCGCCATCCTGCTGGCGCTTTACTCGGGCCGGCGCGCCAGCGAGATCCTGGCGGCCGATTCCAGGGAAATCTTCGACCGGCTGGGCCTGCGCGACCATCTCAGCGCGCAACGCTCCAACGGTCTGACCGCGATGGTCGGGCGCATCCGCCGCGACGCGGAAATGGCGGGTTCTCAAGCAGCGACGAGCTGACAGCCGCACGACCGGCGGACTGCCATCAATCAGCGACAGGGCGGTAGTCGTCATCCCCCCAATGCCGGAGAGCGCCGGAGCGATCCGGTCCGCGCGCGGATTGCGACAAACCGTAGTGCGCCGCGAGCCGGTCAAGCGCGATCGAAAGCACCACCTTGGCAGACCGCCTGGGCCAGGTGCGACGGCGCTCGGCATCCTCCAGGCCTGTGAGGAAGCAGCACACATCTATTAGCAGCGATCCGAGATCGGGACCGAGCGCCTTCAAAGCGTCCTCGACGCGTCTGCGGGCGGCGAGCGCGGACACGGCCAAATCGGTCGCGCCGCCACCGGGTCCGCCGCGCCGGCGCCCCATCGACGGCCGTGTCCAGTCGGCGGTAACGCGGGGGCCGAGACGGCCACGCTCGAAATCGGTGCGCAGGCGCTCGCCGGCGGCAAACTGGACATCGCTGACCAACGGCTGCCCGTTCGTGCCCCGGCGCCGGCGCAACCAGGCGAGCGGGCTTTCGTTGGCGACCACGGTCGCTGTCGTCCGCCCGCCATCCGGCGCTTCGATTTCAACAGTCTCGGTCGCCAGGTGCTGGAGGCGCCAGCCGTCGTCGCCCGCGGTATGGCGGCGCAGCCAGGCACAGCCGGCCTCGCTGGCCACGACGGCACGGCCGGCCCTTCTCAGCCAGTCGCGCCTCAACATCGCCTCGACAAGTCCGGCTTCGGCGACAAGGCGCGGTGCCCGCTCGCCATTCAGCAGAAGCTCGTAGCGATCCGATCCGGTGCCATCGCAGGCGGTCAGGCAACGGCCGGGAAGCGAAAGGGCAGCGAGAACGCGGGCCGCCCTCTCCTCTTGCCGGCGCGGCAGTCGATCGGCGGAGACGGCTGGGCTGTTCATTGGATGGCGCCCAGCGCGGACTGGATGACACCCTCGAGGCGAGCAAGGCGGGCGTCGAAACAGGCATCGTCGCGCCGGTCCTCGACCCTCACGCAAGCATAGAGCACACTGGTGCGGTGACGGTGGAAGGCCCGCGCGACCTGCGAATAGGTCCAGCCAAACGTCACGTGTGCCAGGTACATGGCGACATGGCGGGCCAACGCCTCGCGTGCCGCAGTGCGCCCCGGCGCGGTAAGTGCGGCGGCCCGGACCCGGAAGCTGCGCGCCACGGTTTGAACCAGGACCGCTTCGACCAGGGCGGCTTCGTTGCCCTCCTGTGCCGCGCGGCCCTGAACGCCGGTTGCGGCGCGCATTCCCGGTACTGCCATCTCAATATCCATTCACGGCTCCCTCTTAGACAGTCGCCTTTGCGGTAACAAGGAATTTATTCCTTATTCATACCGCAACTCTGGGAAGCGTGAATAGATTCAGGTGGAATTCCGGATTTTCTCTATTATTTTCAGCCGATTACGCTGGAAGAAACTAGGAATTTTTTCACATATCTCGGCAGTATCCTAAACTCGCCTGAACAGCGGAACGCGAAAGGGACGTTTCCATGGCGATCGATCCGGAGCTCCGGACACGGACAAGAAGCAGAGATATGAACATCCGGCGGCAATGTGCCGAGGCAATCGGCGATACGGTGCGCGCGGGCAGCGAATTCTTCGATCGTGCCCGGCACCTGCCGTGGCTGGCGGGGGCGATGCCGGCAGAACTCGAAGGCAACGACCCCGGCCTGACGCGAACGATCATCGGCCGCCTTGAACGGGCACTGAGGGCCGAGCGGCAGCGCGGCAAGGCGGGACATTGGACCTACGACATGAACCGCCACATCGCTTTGATGCAGGCGCTCAAGGTAGAACGATACCGCCTCAAGACGGCCGTTCGGACCGGACGCAGCCGGGAGACCGGCAAGTTAAAAGACAGGAACTAGAAATGGCAACGCCCCGGCGGGGAAGCCCGGCCGAGGCGCTTGAAGCACCCACATCCAGCCCCGCCCATCGACGGCGGGACGCTGCGGACGTCAGAGTCAGCGGCGCTTGCGGCGCTGGCCCAGACCCATCTTCTTGGCAAGCGCCGAACGGGCCGCCGCATAGTTGGGCGCGACCATCGGATAATCGGGCGCCAGACCCCACTTCTCCCGGTAGTCCTCGGGAGACAGGTCGTAATGCGTGCGCAGGTGCCGCTTCAACGACTTGAACTTCTTGCCGTCTTCCAGGCACACGATGTAGTCGGGCGTCACCGAACGACGAACCGGAACGGCCGGCTTCAACTCTTCCTTGACCGGCTCCATCGCACCCGTCGCGGCTTTAATCAGCGCCTGGTGCACATCGCCGATCAGGGCGGGAAGATCGCTGGTCGGGACAGTATTGTTGCTTACATAAGCCGAGACAATGTCCGAAGCCAGCTCAATCATTTCCGATGTCTGGGGTGTCTGTTCCATTAGATTCAATACTCTTATCGCAGTGTGTCGGGATACCGGGAGGGATTGGCAAGTCCCGCGAAAACGGTACTAGTCGTTTTCAACCGGTCGGGTGCCGGAACCTGTACGAATCATCTTCGATTTGTCCGTGCGAAGTGACACTTAATATAAGAATGATCCGATATCAACTGGACTTGAGGATTTTCTTTTAGTTACCGTAATTAATTCTTCAGTTATTCTCCGGCGCCAAACTTCCGTAACGCAACCAGCACGGAAACCGTTGGTTTTCATTTGATACAAGCGAGGGTTACCCGAAGAATCTGCTACCTTACGTAGTAGACAATCAACCAGGCGGCGAGCAGCAGCGTTGCCCACAAAGCCATGGATCCTGTCGGCCAGGACCGTGCCAAAACGCCGCGCGGGCCGTGATGGCGATAGACGCCGGCCACGAAGCGGCGCGCCTGCTGGGCCGCCTGACCGGCGAGCCTCTCCCAGGCGGCCAGCATCCGCCAGTCGAATTCGCGCCCTAGAGCCTTGCCGAGCCCTCGCCAGAACCAGTCGAAGTCCAG
>CAJQNW010000197.1 GCA_905479765.1 uncultured Tepidamorphus sp.
TCGTCCTCGACCAGCAGGATGCGGGCGTCGCCGGTCAGATCCTCCGGCAGCTTCTTCTCCGCTTCCGGCCCCGCCATCTGGTCACTTTCATGCGCGATATGGCGCGGGAACAGGATACGGAATGTCGTGCCTTCCGCTTCCGCGCTTTCCACATAGATGAAGCCGCCGGTCTGCTTGATGATGCCGTAGCAGGTCGACAGGCCGAGTCCGGTGCCCTTGCCGACTTCCTTTGTGGTGAAGAAGGGATCGAAGATCTTCTCCAGAACCTCGTCTGGCATGCCGGACCCGTTGTCCTCAACCTCGACGAGCAGGTATTCGCCCGCCGGCATGGTCGCCTGGCCGGTGGTCTCGTCTTCCTCGCGCGGCTCGTTGCGCGCGCGGACTGTGAGCTTGCCGCCCTCCGGCATGGCGTCGCGGGCATTGACGGCCAGGTTGATGATCACCTGCTCGAGCTGGTTGACGTCGGCCTTGACGAGCCACAGGTCGCGGGCCAGGTCGATCTTGAGCTCGATCTTGGCGCCCAGCAGCCGGGCGAGCAGCACCTGCATGTCGGCGGACATCACCTCGGCCAGCTTGATGACCTGGGGGCGCAGCGTCTGGCGGCGCGAGAACGCAAGCAGTTGGCGAACCAGGCCGGCGGCCCGGTTGGCGTTGTGCTTGATGTTCATGATGTCGTTGAAGGAGGGGTCGGTCGGCCGGTGGTTGGCGAGCAGAAGGTCGGAAAAACCGATGATCGCGGTCAGCACGTTGTTGAAGTCGTGCGCAATGCCGCCGGCGAGCTGGCCAACCGCCTGCATCTTCTGGCCCTGGGCGAACTGGGTTTCGAGCATTTTCTGCTCGGTGATGTCGAGGGCATAGACGATCGCCGCCTCGCCGTCACCGTCCTCGACGGGGCTGGCATAGAAGCGGGCGATACGGTTGCTGTCGCCCGATACCGGAGCATCGACGGGCTTCAGCTCGGCGCGGCCTGAAAAGGCGGCCTTCAGCGTGTCGAGCAACGCCTGGCGGTCACGTTCGGCGACGCAGTCCACGATATTGCGGGCGCCGCGCTCGCCGCCGGCGAAGAGCCGGGCGAAGGCGGCGTTGGTGCGCTCGATATGGCCCTCGCGGTCGACGGTGGCGATCGCCAGCGGCGTATTGTTGAAGAAGCGGGCAAACCGCACTTCGGCCGCGCGCAGGGTCTCGGCGACATCGCCGGAGCCGGCCGAGCGGTTGAGCACCAGGGTGCGGGAGGTTCCCGGCTTGCCGGCGCTGTCGAAGGCGACCCGGTGCAGCAGCCGTACCGGCAGGCCGCGGCCGTCGCGGCGCACCAGGTCGAGGTCGATCGTCTCGGTGCGCACGGCGCCGGGGGCCGGTTCGATCGTATCGAGCAGGGCGGCCGAATCCCCCGACATGATGCGGTCGAGCGTCAGGGATCCGGTCTCGATCTCGGCGATGTCGTAGCCCAGCCAGCCGGCGAGCGTGGCGTTCAGATAGCGCAGGTTGCCGGCGGGATCGGCGGAAAAGAAGCCGGCCGGCGCGTGGTCCAGGTTGTCGATGGCGCGCTGCAGCTCGCGGAACACGTCCTCCTGGCGTACGCGATCCTGGGTGATGTCGGCGACCTGCCAGAGCAGCTCGCGCCGCTTGTCCCGCTTGAGAGGCTGCACGCGGATGCGGAACCAGATCGCCTGGCGGCCGGCGCCGTCGGGCCCGGCGCGCTCGGTGCGGACCTCTTCCTCGGCGCGGCGGCCGGAGGCGGCAGCCTGCGAGAGCCGGAAAATCGCCTCGGAGGCTTCCGCGTCGCCGGCGAACGCGCGTTCCACAGACCGCACGTCGGAAGCCCGATCGGCCTCGGTCAGGCGCATGTAGGCCTTGTTGGCGAACAGGATGCGGCCGCCGCGGCCGGTCACCAGCATGCCTTCGGGGATATCCTCGGCTATGACCTGGGCGAACCCGTCGGCGGGACGCTTGTCGGAAAAACGCACGAGCCCGACAGAGGCCGCGAACAGCGAGAACACACCGACGACGGCCAGGAAGGCGAGCAGTCCCAGGACAACCGGGCGCGCTTCCTCGCGTCCCATCAGCGCCAGCGCCACGGCGACGGCGATCAACGCCATGGCGAGCAGGATCACGACGCCGATCGACCCTTCCCTTTCGGGCTTTTCGGGCGCGGGCTCGCCGGCGGACTGATCAATTCGCGTTTCGGTCATCGCTCACGCCGGCATCCCATGCTGGAGGCCGCCTTACGGGTTTGAAGCAAATCGGCCGTACACAACACTATCGGGGGCTCTTGGCCGGATTCGGGCACCAGACATCGAGACTAGCGCATCATCGTCTGATTCGATCTCCATCCAGACTTTGCCCTTTTCTGCATAACGTAGCCGATGATTTCCGCAACAGCCTTGTAATGATCGGGGTCGATTGTGGCGTCCACCTCGACGGCGGCGTGCAGGCTGCGGGCGAGCGGCGGGTTCTCGATGACGGGGACATCGTTCGCCTCGGCGACGGAGCGGATGTTCAGGGCGACGGCGTCGATACCCTTGGCGACGCAGACCGGCGCGGCCATGCCCGGTTCGTATTTCAGCGCCACGGCGTAGTGCGTCGGGTTCGTCACCACAACGGTCGCATCGGGAACCTGCGCGATCATCCGCCTGCGGCTGCGTTCGGCGCGCACCTGGCGGATCTTGGCGCGGACCATCGGATCGCCCTCGGCCTGCTTGTACTCGTCCTTGATTTCCTTCATCGACATGCGCTGGCGCTTGTACCAGCTGTGCCGCTGCCAGGCGTAATCGAGCACCGCGACCACGGTCATCACAGCGATGACGCCGGTAAGCAGCTTCAAGGCCATTTCCCTGACGGTGGCCATCAGCATGTCGGGGCCCATGGTCATCATGGTGTCGAGCCGGTCACGCTGCGGCCAGGCGATGGCGAACATGACGCCCGACACGATGACGAGCTTGGCGAGCCCCTTGACGAAATTGATCAGGCTCTGGGCGGAAAACAACCGCTTGAAGCCGGCCAGGGGCGAGATCTTCGAAGCCTTCGGCGTGATCGGATCGTACGACCAGACGAGGCGATGCTGAATCATGTTGCCGGCCAGCGCGGCGATGACGAGGACGAGCAGCGGCAGCCCGAGGGCCGTCAGTCCCGCCAGCGTCACCCGGACAAACACGTCGCGCAGGCCGTAACCGTCCATCGGGATCTGGTCGAGGTTGGCGAACAGGCCCTTGAACGTATCGGACAGGTTGCCGGTCATCGTGCCGGAGAAGATCAGGATGACGAGCGTCGCCCCGGTCAGGACGAACCAGGCCGAGACCTCCTGGCTCTTGGCGACATCGCCGCGTTTCAGGGCGTCGTCGAGTTTCTTGTCTGTGGGGTCTTCCGTGCGTTCAGACTGGTCCTGTTCTTCGGCCATGGTGCCCCCTTTGCCTCAGTTCGCCAGCAGCGGCGCGAGGGAAACCGAGACGTGGTCGAGGAACCACATCATCATGCTGCCAAGCACAAGGGCGAGCAGCAGGAAGCCGAGCAGGATGTTGGCCGGCATGGCGACGAAGAAGATCTGGATCTGCGGCATCAGCCGGGACAGCACGCCGAGCCCCAGATAGAAGATCAGGCCGAAGGCAATGAACGGGGCGGCGATCTGGATGCCGACCTTGAAGGTGCCGGCGAAGGTCTCGATGGCCAGCATGGCGGTGTCGTTGACCGGGATGGCGGCCCCGGGCCGGAACAGGATGTAGCTGTCTCGAATGGCGGCGAGAAACAGATAGTGCATGTCGGTGGCGAAGATCAGCGTGACGCCGAGCATCGACAGGAAACTGCCGAACAGCGCACCCTGGACGCCCTGAGTGGGATCGACGTTCTGCGCGAAACCAAGGCCGATCTGGAAGGCGATGGTGGTGCCGGCCACGCTCAGGCATGTGGTGATGAACCGGGTGATCAGCCCGATCACGAAGCCGACCGCGAATTCGCCGAATAGCAGCCGCAGGATGGAGCCGAAGTCGCCCGGCAGAACCGGATAGTCCGGGGCGACGATCGGATACAGGATCAGCGCCAGCGACAGGGCGAACACGAGGCGCATGCGGACGGGAAACGAGGTTTCGCCGAGCGCCGGCATCAGCATCAGCATCGTGCCCACGCGCGCAAAAATGAGCATGTAGACAAAGGCGACGACGGGAAGGAACTCGATCTGCATGGATTGCGGCGCTCGGGTGGAAGTGGGCAGGCGACAAGCGCCTGCCTCAGCCCGATGCGAT
>CAJQNW010000198.1 GCA_905479765.1 uncultured Tepidamorphus sp.
CCGGACCGCGAGTTGGACAACGAAATCATTCCGGGACGACCCAGGCATGCTGATCTCGTCCAAAGCGTTGCTGCAATCACGGAAGCAGGATTGCGCGCTTTGTGGCGCAGCCCGGACGCGAAATTCCCGGAGAGTGACGCTACTGGCAGTTGGGAAATTTGGCTCGATCGGGATGAGGCGCAGTCCTTCATCGAACGCGCGCCCGAATTCGGGGTCGCCGTCGGCGGCGAGCGTCTGAATTTCCCGGAAGACATTGTGGTGATCGCTCATGCAACACAGCAGGCGCTTGCTCTGGCGATCCGACGCAATGGCGGGGTTCGCGCCCTGGCAGCGCCAACCGTGACAGCTGAATTTTTCGACGGGATTGATGTTGCCGAACAGGCGGAATGGGTCGACGATCTTGTGCAGCGAACCACTTTACCAAATGTTGATGATACGGGCTTCATCGCGCTCCTCGACACAGGCGTGAGCCGTGCCCATCCTCTTATTCAGCCGTCTCTGTCAGTCGAAGACCGCCATGCGGCAAACCCAGCCTGGGGGCTGGAAGATGTCAAAGGTCATGGAACCCAAATGGCTGGGCTGGCACTCTATGGGGATCTGACTCCGAAACTCCAAGAAGCTGGACCCGTTGAAATCACGCATCGCTTGGAATCTGTGAAGTTATTGCCGGATGCCGGCCAAAACCCCCACCATCTTCTGGGTGCCATAACACGCGATGCCATCGATGTCGTTGAACAAAACGTAGGCCGACGGCGCACATATACGATGGCCACAACCACCGGTGAGGACACGCCTCATGATGGCGCTCCGACTTCTTGGTCCAGCGAGGTAGATCAGCTCGCCGCCGGGGTTTCTGGGATTGCTGACACAAAGCGTCTTATGTTGATTTCGGCCGGCAATACCAACAACTTCACCTTTGGCGCAGGCAACTACCTCGATACGTGCGATCATGAAAACAATGAAATCGAGTCCCCTGCACAGGCTTGGAACGGGCTCTGTGTGGGCGCTTACACCGAAAAGACGCAGCTGCCCGCTGGTGAAGGCACCACACCAGTAGCGACCTTTGGGGATCTTTCGCCCGCTTCGCGAACGGCATCATGGACATCCCATTGGCCACTCAAGCCCGATGTTGTACTTGAGGGTGGAAACTGGGCTGCCAGCGCCATGCCACCGCCAATGCGTCACGGCTGGTTGTCGGTCCTGTCGACCCATCACAATTATCCGCTGAGGTCTTTCTGCTTCACGTCTGACACAAGCGCCGCAACCGCGCTGGCTGCAAAACAAATCACGGAGCTCTGGACAGATTATCCTGATCTATGGCCGGAAACGGTCCGCGGCCTCTATGTGTCATCAGCACGCTGGACCCAACAGATGCTAACGCATCTTCCGGCAAACCCGCAGAAGGGAAACTATGCACTTTTGTTCCAACGTTATGGATACGGAGTGCCCGATCTTCCACGAGCCCGTCGCAGTGCGTCAAATGCGTTGACGCTCATCGTCGAGGATACGATCACACCCTACGGCCTTTCGAAGAAGACGGGCGGTGATATTCACAACGAGCTGAAACTGTTCGCCTTGCCATGGCCGGTGAATGAACTACGCGCGCTTGGCAATTCTGAGGTCACGCTTCGTGTAACGCTCAGTTCCTTTATCGCCCCAAATCCTTCTGAGGCGTCTCGCGGAGTTAAGTATCGCTATGCGTCTCACAATTTGCGGTTCAAACTGAACCGCGCCGACGAAAGCGCAGCACTGTTCATGGCTCGCATTAGCAATGCCGCCGGACAACTGGGTGGCCCACAAAGTGCCGAAGATGATCTTTGGGACTTTGGGAGCAACCGACGGGACGTCGGCTCACTGCATATAGACCAATTGACATGCAAGGCTTCCGATCTAGCGCGGCGCAATCTACTTGCAGTGCATCCTGTGACCGGCTGGTGGAAATCGAAAGCGCGCTTGCAGGGCGAACTACCGTCTGTACGATTTGCGTTGATTGTCGAAATTGATGCGGCACATGTCGAGGCTGAACTGTATGCAGAGGTAGCGACTGCGATTGCGAATACGATACAAGCTGGAACCTCAATATTGGTCTGATCGCAGAATGTAGTGACAGCAAATTGAAATGCCGCTCGGCAGGGAATGCAGACATTCATTACGACAATCACGAATGGCAGCTTCGGGCAGTGAGGCGAAATTCTGACAGCAGCACAAGGCGCCTGATGTCGCCTCCTACGGACTGACGCGCTCGGCCTGCCGCGATCGCAGGAATTTGCCGAGCCCCTCGTTTTGGATCAGCACACCATCGTCGCGCCGGGCAGCGTTTCGCGCCCGGGCCTGCAACGACTGCGTGAGCGAGCCGCCGGTAATCGGCATGCGACGGCCGTAGGGCTTGCGATTGAAGGTCTTGATCGCCTCCAACGCGCGGCTGCGGGCATCCTTGTCGCCAGATTTCACCGCGAGAGCGAAACGGTTCATCAGTTCCCGCCGCTCGTCGAGCACCGACTGCTCGGCCGTCTTGAGCCGTGAATTGCGCTCATAGGTCTCGGAGATCCGCGCGGGCGTGAAGCCCATGGCCTGCGCGATCGTGTCCCAGCCGCCCAGATGATCCGGCGACAGGATCTCGTCGCCGCGGCGCGACGTCAGGCCTTCGTTCACGTAGCGCCAGGCCTTCATCGTGTCCTTGACGAACTTCGGTGCCATGAGCTCGACGCCCCGCGCGGTCTTGCCCTCCGAGATCAGCCCGAAACCGTCCACCGCGTTGATGATGGTCGAGGGAACGACACCGCCGACGCCGATCAACAGTTCCTTGGTCCAGTCCTTCCCCTCGAGGCCCGGGTACGGGGCGCGGACGAAGAAGTCCGGCATGCCGATGCGGTTCGTCAGGTCGATTCCCGCGAGTTGACCGGGGACGCCGTTCAGCACCATACCGCCGAGCTCGGGGCCGAACAGGGTGATAACGTTTCGCTCCATCTCCTCCTTGAAGGAAGCCGGATCGTCATCGTCATCGAAGAACATGCCGGCGATCGCCATCAGCACGTTGTAGCCGAAGAAGCCAGTTGTGCCCGCCATAAGGGTCATCATGCCCATCATGCCGGCAAGCTGATAACGGGCCTCGCGCTTCGCCTGCTTGGTCTCACCGGCGATCGACTGGTGGATGTCACGGAAGATCCGGAACCACATGTTGAGCTGGAAATTCTGGAAGATCGCGATGAGCTTGACGGGGTTGGACTGCAGCGCCCGGGCCCGGCTGGAGTTGGAGTAGTCGAAATGGACCTTCCAGGTCATATCGTGAGCGATATCGATCGCCTGATCGTGCGCGTTCCCCTGCGCCCGGGCAAGGCGATAGGCGGCCAGAGCTGTGACTTCGCGGTTCCAGACCTCGGCCCGGTGGAACGCCCAGGAGACCACGCCCATCAGCTTAGCCCGCAACGGCGAATACTCGACGCCAGTGTCGCCGACGCCGGCGAGCTCGTGGCTCTGGGTGCGGTCAATAAGACCGGTGTCGTAGAAGGATTCGACGGCCCGGCGTTCGTCCGCCGTTAGATTGGCCTCCGCAATCGATCCGCGGCCGGCGACGGTGTCGGCAGCCGCCTTCGTAAGTGCCGTTGCAGCCTTGCCGGCGCCACCCAGCCGCGCGCCGAGGATCGGAACGCCCAGCATCGGGGTCTGCGTCATGTTGACGATCGCCGCGGCTGGCGTCAGGCCCAGGTACCAGGTGAACATCGTAGACGTGACTGCCTGCACGGCTTTGGAGCCGGTCGGGTTCATCACCCACAGGTGCCGGCGGGCGAGCTCGTTGGCGAGCGTCATGCCACGAGTGGGGTCATCGGACCTGCGGGCCTGGCCCTTCGCTTCGCCGACGAGCTCCTTGAGGTCGAGGCCGTATTTCAGGCGGCCCATCTGGTGCGCGGCATGGAACATATGCGAGGCGAAGGTGCGCAGTGCGTCCTCATGCCACCCTGCCGTGCCTTTCCGATGGATGTACCGCTTGCGGATCGACAGATCCGGCATCGACTGCAGATACCGTTGCCAGATCGTATCGAGTACAGCGTCGTCGACGCCGGCATCGCCAAGGATCGCCTCGATATCGGCGATAACCCTGGGGTCCATGGCCTGTTTCAGGTCTGGCCCGTTGTCGAGGACGCCCGTTTCGAGGGTCGAACCCCTGATATCGCGCTCGATCTTCGCGCGGTTCTGTCGTAGCCAGCGTCGGCGATCGGCTTCACGCTCGAAGCGGGAGAACGACACGATTTCGCCGACCGAGTCGCGGACGGTGACGAAGTACCGGCCGAACCGGCCGAGCGGGAAGTAGGGCCCCTGGATACGGGAAGCCTCGAATTCCCGGCGCAACCGCGTAGTCCTCGCCTTTTTCGCCCAGCCGGAGCGGACCTTGTCGGCCGCGCGCTGCGCCTTCGCCTTCTCGATCATGTCTTCGCGTTCGAACTTCGACAGGCCCGGTTTTCTCTCGATCTCGCGGAGCTCGGCCCTGAACCGTTCCTCTGCCTTCGCGTCGGCGATTTCCTGCGCGCGCTGGATGTTCGCGATGATGATGCCGTCGAGCTCGATCTGTTGGCGCGAATAGGCGTCCCGCACCGTTGTGTAGAGCTCGCGTGCCTTGCGCGGCAGTGCCTTGTACCTGGCCCGCAGAGCATCGAATTCGGGCGGTCGAGCCGCGCCGGGCTCCGGCTCGACCGTGGGGTCGACGCCGGCCAGCGTTGAGGCATGCATCAAGCCGCCAAGCGCTTGTGCGGCCTTGCGGTTGCGCGAAGCGAAGGAGAGCCACGCCTGCGCGGTCTCGTCCATTTCCCCGTGTTTCCGTCCCCGGTAGGCGTCCATGGACCGTTTGAGCTTGAGATACTGCTCGACGGCGACCATGCCCGGGCGCGTCAGTTCCGGGAAGTAGTTCAGCGGGACAAGCCCCAGCATGGCGGGCTTCATGTCGGTGAGCCGGCCGGAAATCTGGTCGGTGACTTCGGCGCGATCGAGCTTTGCTGCCTTGGCGCCGACCATGGAAAACCGGCGACCGGGGGAGGCGCCTTTAACATCTGCGCCCACAGTCGAGGCAGAAGATCTTAAAGCGCTCAGCGCCATACCGCGCAGTTGCGCCGGCGTGACGGTACCCACCTGAATGCCGAAACGGCGGAGCAGGAAGGCCTTTACTGTGCCGACCAGGTCGTCGACCCATCGCCGCAGCGCGGCAGGTGCGGCCTCATAGGCCTCGATCGCGTAAGCGCCAAACTCCTCGGCCGTCAGCGCGTCGGACATTTCGCCCGTCGCAGCGGCCGCGCGGGCAACCCTGTAGTGGGCTTCGTCAAAGAACGTCCGGCCGTTGCCGCCAGAACGCTCGAATTGGCGATAGAGCCCGTTCAGTCGCTTCATTAGGCCGTCCCAGGCCTTCGTCCCGATCAGGGGCTTGCCGCCGGAGTGGAAAGCCTCGTGCAGGAGCACTGAAGCG
>CAJQNW010000199.1 GCA_905479765.1 uncultured Tepidamorphus sp.
CGTCCTCGACGGGCAGGATCTGCGGCAGCACCTCGACAACGGTGACGTCGGCGCCCATCGTCTTGTAGAAGCTTGCGAATTCGATGCCGATCGCACCCGAGCCGACCACCAGCAGAGACTTCGGCATCTTGTCCGGCGCCATCGCCTCGAAATACGTCCAGACCAGTTTCTTGTCGGGTTCGAGCCCGGGCAGCGCGCGCGGCCGCGCACCGGTCGCGACGATAACGTGCTTGGCCGAATAGTCGCCGCCGCCGAGCGCGCCCTTGATCGGGTTCTCGGCGTCGTTGACCGACACCTTGCCGCCGCCGGCAAGCGTCGCCGTGCCCCAGATCACGTCGACCTTGTTCTTTTTCAGCAGGAACTGCACGCCCGTGCTGAGCTGCGCGGCAACGCCACGCGACCGCTTCACCACGGCTGCCGGGTCGTAAGAGACGCCGGTGGCCGACAGGCCGTAGTCCTTGGCGTTCTCCATGTAGTGGTAGATTTCGGCCGACCGAAGCAGCGCCTTTGTTGGGATGCAGCCCCAATTGAGGCAGATCCCGCCCAGGTACTTGTTTTCGACGACAGCCGTCTTGAGGCCAAGCTGGGCGGAGCGGATCGCGGTGACGTAACCGCCCGGTCCCGATCCGATGACGATGACGTCGTAGTTGCTGTCAGCCATACCCGGCTCCTCTGAATTTCACTCGTCTTCGCGCCTATCTGCACGCGATCCGGCTGACCTCGGCGACCTCATAGGTGGTCGGACCCATGACGCCTTCGTTCGGAGGAACCGCATTCAGTGTTACCGACACGAAACATTCGCCCGACCAGACCGCGAATGAGCCGTTCTTGCGCCGGATGACGCGGTCTATGGGGCGCTCGCCCAAGGCGTCTACGACCTGGGACCCAAGCACCGCTTCGAACTGTTTGACACGATCGTATTGCGGCGCGAGCGCCGCCTGGCTCGCGATGGGACCGAGCCCGAGCGCCAACGCCGCCGCGAACATTGTCGGTACTGTCAGGCGAGCCATCATGCTCAAGCGTCCCTTGTTTCCGTGGTCGGGAGAAGTCGTCGGCAACAGCTCGCCGCCGCCTTCATGCCCGGCTGGCCGCCTAGACCAGCATCGACATCGGATTCTCGATATAGCCCTTGAAAGCACTGATGAGTTGCGATCCGAGCGCCCCGTCGACGGCGCGGTGATCCGTCGACAGTGTGCAGGTCATTACCGTGGCGATGGCGAGTGCGCGGTCCTTGACGACAGCCCTCTCTTCGCCGGCGCCGACCGCCAGGATGGTGGCGTGCGGCGGATTGATGACGGCCGAGAAATCCTTGATGCCGAACATGCCGAGGTTGGAAACCGCAGTCGATCCGCCCTGATATTCCTCGGGCATCAGCTTCCGGGCTCTGGCGCGCGCTGCATAGTCCTTCATCTCGCTGGAGATGACCGACACGGTCTTCTTGTCCGCGTCGCGGACGACCGGCGTGATCAGCCCGCCGGGAATGGCGACGGCGACACCCACGTCGACGACCTTGTGCATCAGCATGCCGCCCTCGGTCCACGAGACGTTCGCCTCGGGAACGGCCTTCAGGGACAGCGCCAGCGCCTTGATGACGAAGTCGTTGACCGACAGCTTGTAGGCGGGCTTGCCGTCGGCCACCGGGGCGGCCGCGTTGAGGTCGCCTCTCAGCTTCAGCAGCGCATCCAGCGTGATGTCGACCGACAGATAGAAATGCGGGATCGTCGATTTCGCTTCCGTCAGGCGCCGGGCGATCACCTTGCGCATGTTGTCGTGCGGTACGACCTCGTAGGTGCTGTCCTTGAAAAGCGCACGGATCTTGTCGTCGGATGGGGCCTGCACCGGGCCCGCGGCTGCCGGAGCGGCGGCACCCTTTGCCGCGGCTTGCGGCGCAGCCTTGCCGGTTCCCGATGAAACGGCGTCCTCGATGTCGCGCTTCACGACGCGCCCGTGCGGACCGGAGCCTTCAATGGCGTTCAGATCGAGCCCCTGCTCCTTTGCCAGCCGCCGCGCCAGCGGCGAGGCGAAGACCCGCTCGCCCGCATCGTGTCCGTTGGCTTTGGGTGCCTGGTTGCCAGGTGCCGGGGCGCTCTCGGCCGGCGCGGGTTCTGACTTGGGTTCTTGTTTTGCGGGCGCCGCCTCGGCGGTCTCTTCCGGCTTCGGGGCCGGCGCGGGCGCAGCAGCCTTTGGCGCAGCGGTTCCCGCACCCTTCAGTGCGCTGGCGTCCTCGCCCTCGCCGAGCAGGATCGCGATCTTCTGATTGACCGGCACCTCTTCCGTGCCTTCGGCCACCAGAATCTTGCCCATCGTGCCCTCGTCGACGGACTCGACCTCCATCGTCGCCTTGTCGGTCTCGATCTCGGCAATGATGTCGCCGGGCGCGACGCTGTCGCCCTCCTTGACGAGCCACTTCGACAGGGTCCCCACCTCCATGGTGGGTGACAGCGCGGGCATCAGGATGTCTATGGGCATGGTCGTTTCCTGGAAAATCCGTTGTCGAACGCTGCTTGTGGTCCGGTTGTCAGTCCTTGTAGGTGACCGCCTTCACCGCTTCGATGACCTCTTTAACCGACGGCAGCGCCAGCTTTTCGAGGTTGGCGGCGTAGGGCATCGGTACGTCCTTGCCTGTGACGCGCAGCACCGGCGCGTCGAGCCAGTCGAAGGCTTTTTCCATCAGCTGGGCGGCGATCTCGGAGGATACCGACGACTGCGGCCAGGCCTCCTCGACCGTGACGCAGCGGCCCGTCTTCTTGACCGACTTGACGATCGCATCGACGTCCATCGGACGGATGGTCCTGAGGTCGATCACCTCGGCGTCGATCCCCTCGCCCTTCAGCTCCTCGGCGGCCTTCAGCGCATAGGTCATGCCGATGCCCCAGGACACGATGGTGGCGTCCTTGCCGGGCTTTGCGATCTTCGCCTTGCCGATCGGCAGGACGAAATCGTCCATCATCGGCACCGGGAAGGTGTGGCCGTAGAGGATCTCGTTTTCCAGGAAGATCACCGGATTGGGATCGCGGATCGCGGCTTTCAGAAGCCCCTTGGCGTCGGCAGCCGTGTGAGGCTGGATGACGGTCAGGCCCGGCACATGGCTGTACCAGGAGGCGTAGTCCTGGCTGTGCTGTGCGGCGACGCGCGAAGCGGCGCCGTTCGGTCCGCGGAAGACGATCGAGCAGGTTACCTGTCCGCCCGACATGTAGTGGGTCTTGGCGGCCGAATTGATGATCTGGTCCATCGCCTGCATGGCGAAATTAAAGGTCATGAATTCGACGATCGGCTTGAGGCCGGCCATCGCCGCGCCGACGCCGAGGCCGGTAAAGCCGTGCTCGGTAATCGGCGTATCGACGACGCGGCGCGGGCCGAACTCGTCGAGCAGTCCCTGCGAAATCTTGTAGGCGCCCTGATATTCGGCAACTTCCTCGCCCATCAGGAACACCGACTCGTCCTTGCGCATCTCCTCGGCCATGGCGTCGCGCAAGGCTTCGCGCACGGTGATCTCGACCGTCTCGGTGCCCTCGGGCACCTCAGGCGCCGCTTCGGGCGACTCGTCGGGATGAATCTGCTTGGTCTCGGTCGATTTCGCCGGAGAGGCTTCCGGCTTCTTTTCCGCCTCTGGTTCGGGCTTCGCCGCGGGCACTCCGGGTTCGGGTGCAACCTCCTCCGGCGCCATCGCCGACGCGACAGCCCCGTCGAGCGCGCCGACGTCTTCGCCATCGGCCAGAATCACCGCGATCGGTGTATTGACCTTCACCGCCTCGGTGCCTTCCGGCACCAGGATCTTTCCGAGCGTACCCTCGTCGACCGCCTCGACCTCCATTGTTGCCTTGTCAGTCTCGATCTCGGCGATCACGTCTCCCGACGCGATGCTATCGCCTTCTTGTTTCACCCATTTCGAAAGCGTGCCCTCTTCCATCGTCGGGGAAAGGGCAGGCATCAGGACCTGTACCGGCATTCGTTTCCCTCCCCGGCCTTAGCGCAAGATGTCCGTCCAGAGCTCGGAAGGGTCCGGCTCCGGGTCGGTCTGGGCAAATTCGGCGGCTTCGTTGACGATCGAGCGCACCTTGCGATCGATATCCTTCAGGGCATCTTCGTCAGTCGCATGGGCCTCCAGCAATCGGGCCTTCACCTGTTCGATCGGATCGTGCTCCTGGCGCATCTTCTGGACTTCTTCCTTGGAGCGGTATTTGGCCGGGTCCGACATCGAATGGCCGCGATAGCGATAGGTCAGCATTTCCAGGATGTAGGGACCATTGCCTTCCCGGCACCAGGCCGCCGCCTTATCGCCCGCGGCATGAACCGCGCGCACGTCCATCCCGTCGACCTGCTCGCCGGGAATGTCGAAGGAGGCACCGCGATGCGACAGATCGGTGGTGGCCGACGAGCGGCTGATGCTCGTCCCCATGCCGTATTTGTTGTTCTCGATCACGTAGATAACCGGCAGCTTCCAAAGCTTCGCCATGTTGAAGCTCTCGTAGACCTGTCCCTGGTTGGACGCGCCGTCGCCGAAATAGGTGAAGCTGATGTTGTCATTGCCGCGGTACTTGTTGGCAAAGGCGAGGCCCGTGCCAAGCGACACCTGCCCGCCGACGATTCCATGACCGCCGAAGAAACCCTTCTCGACGGAAAACATGTGCATCGAGCCGCCCTTGCCCTTCGAGTAGCCGCCGCGGCGCCCGGTCAGCTCCGCCATGACACCCTTTGGGTCCATGCCGCACGCGAGCATGTGGCCGTGGTCGCGATAACCGGTGATCACCTGATCGCCGTCCTTGGCCACCATCTGCATGCCGACCACGACGGCCTCCTGGCCGATGTAGAGATGACAGAAGCCCCCGATCAGGCCCATGCCGTACATCTGGCCGGCCTTTTCCTCGAAGCGGCGGATGAGCAGCATTTCGCGGTAGGCTTCGAGTTCCTGATCCTGGGAAAAGTCGGTCGCCGGGCTGCCGCGGGACGATTTCTTCGCCGGCGCGCGTGACTTCGCGGCTGCCGGGGACTTCGGTTTAGAGCCGGATTTAGCCGCCGACGCGCGACGGGTACCGGATTTGGCGCGAGCCGCCATTCGAGACCTCCCTGGATGCCCAGCTGTTCCTCAACAGGTAGCGCACCCGGGACGGAAAAACCAGTGACAGGTTTATTTTCCAGATCTGGTCAATATGTTGATATATATAAGAAATTCTATTTTTAACTGAAATTAGGTTAAATAGTCTTGCTTGGGATGATCCGGGATCGGCGCCCGCGCTCAATGTTCGCCGCGCATGATCACGATGTCGTTGGGATGCGCCACATTAAGCAACATCCGCGCGCGTTCCTCCAGCATGTCGGGGTCCAGGCTTTCCGGTCTGAGCAGCGAGACGTGCTGTTCCAGCATCTCGCGTTCGCGGCGCAACGCCGCGAGTTCGGCGTTCAATGCGGTGACTTCGACCTGTAGCTGCTGCGAGGCCCAGAACCCGCGCGCGCCATTGAGCCCGTGATAGACGAAATAGCCCACCACCGCGATGCCGATCAGGGGAATGAGAAGTCCTGCCGTAGACGAGCGGACGGTACGCCGTCCCATGGCACATGCCTCCGCACCAGTTGAGTCATGCACATTCGGCCATTCGCGTTAAGAGCGGATTAACCGTCGGGGACAGCGAGGCCCTCAACGCCCCTTCAGCGCCGATTTGCCCGCGTAGCGGGCCGTAACGCCCAGCTCTTCCTCGATGCGCAGCAGCTGGTTGTACTTCGCCAGCCGGTCCGAGCGGGCCAGCGAACCGGTCTTGATCTGCCCGCAATTGGTGGCGACGGAAAGATCGGCAATGGTCGAGTCCTCGGTCTCGCCGGAGCGGTGCGACATCACGGCCCGGTACCCGGCCCGGTGCGCCATGTCGACGGCATCCAGCGTTTCCGTCAGCGAACCGATCTGATTGACCTTGACCAGTATGGCATTGCCGATGCCATCGTCGATGCCGCGCGACAGCCGTTCGGTATTGGTGACGAAAAGGTCGTCGCCGACGAGTTGGCAGCGGTCACCAACCGTTTCGGTCAGCATTTTCCAGCCGGCCCAGTCGTCCTCGGCCATGCCGTCCTCGATGGAAACGATCGGATAGGCGTCGACCAGGTCGGCGAGATAGGCAACCATGTGTTCGGGATTGAGAACCTTGCCCTCGCCCTTCAAATGATAGCGATCGTTCTCGAAGAACTCGGTCGAGGCGGCGTCCAGCGCCAGCATCACATCCTCGCCGGGCTTCAGGCCGGCTTGCTCGATCGATTTCACGATGAAGTCGAGCGCCTCGCGGGCCGACTGGAGGTTCGGCGCGAAACCGCCTTCGTCCCCAACGTTGGTATTGTGGCCGGCAGCCTTCAGACCGCTTTTCAGCGTATGGAACACCTCCGCGCCCATCCTCAGGCCCTCGGCGAAGGTGTCCGCGCCGACCGGCATGATCATGAATTCCTGGATATCGATCGGGTTGTCGGCATGCTCGCCGCCGTTGATGATGTTCATCATCGGCACCGGCAACACTCGCGCCGAAACGCCGCCGACATAGCGATAAAGCGGCAGGCCGACTGCATCGGCCGCAGCCTTGGCAACGGCCAGCGACACGCCGAGGATCGCGTTGGCACCGAGCCGGCTCTTGTTGGGCGTGCCGTCGAGGTCCTTCAGGACCGCGTCGATATGGACCTGCTCCTCGGCATCCATCCCCGACAGCGTATCGAAGATCTCGCCGTTGACCGCGTCGACCGCCTGCCGGACACCCTTGCCGAGATACCGCGCACCGCCATCCCGCAGCTCGACGGCCTCATGCGCCCCGGTCGACGCGCCGGAAGGAACCGCGGCGCGGCCGACGGTGCCGTCCTCGAGCACGATATCGACCTCAACGGTCGGATTGCCGCGGCTGTCGAGGATTTCGCGTCCGACGATGTCGATGATGGCGGTCATAGTGTCCTTCCCGGTGCTCAAACAATGCTCGAAAACGTACTTGCACGGGCTAATACCGGAGCGACCGCGCGCTGGAAAGGGCCATCAGTCGCAAAACCGCGACTTGCGTCCAAAACCCGCCTCGGGCAGCTATGCTTGCGTGAGGAGTATGCATCATGGCTGACGACGCTCATCAGCTCGGACGACCGGTCCCTGTTCCCGCCTCGCCTGAAGAGGCAACGCTCGACCGCGTGCCCAACCCGCACGCCGACACCGACTATGTGACCCGTTTCACCTGCCCGGAATTCACCTCGCTGTGCCCCGTGACCGGCCAGCCGGACTTCGCCCACATCGTCATCGACTACGTCCCAGACCAATGGCTGGTCGAGTCGAAGTCATTGAAACTGTTCCTGTTTTCGTTCCGCAACCACGCCGCCTTTCATGAGGCCTGCACGGTCGGCATCGGCAAGCGCCTCGTCGAACGGCTGGAACCGCGCTGGCTCAGGATCGGCGGCTATTGGTACCCGCGCGGCGGCATCCCGATCGATGTGTTCTGGCAGACTGGCAAAGTGCCCGAGGGATTGTGGATCCCGGACCAGGGCGTTTCGCCGTACCGGGGCCGCGGGTAGCTGCGGCCCGCCCGTACTCCGCTCATTCCCGCGAAGGCGGGAACCGGGCTACGTTTGGCAAGGCCGAGCCCAACGCCGGGCGATTCCCGCTTTCGCGGGAATGAGCGGGGTGGAGCGACTGCCCGAGGCGATTGATTCAGGATCGTCAGGCCACCCCAGCCAATATTCCTTTGGTAGACGCGATCTCCGCGAATTCCCCCGACAGGATCGCCAGTTCGACATCGTGAACGGTTTGCGCCGGGATAACGGTTCCATCCGGCGCGGTGCGGTCGAAGGTGAAGCAGGCATCGGCGGTCAGCGTTACGGAGAAGCCGAGGTTCGCCGCCATCCGCGTCGTGGTCGAGACGCAGTGATCGGTCGTCACGCCGGCAATCACCAGTTGGTCGATGCCCTCGTCCCGCAATAGCTTTTCAAGACCCGTGCCGATGAAGGCCGAGTTGACGGCTTTCACGATGACCGGCTCATCCGGTTTCGGCACGGCGAAGGCCATGACGGCATTGCCGGGCGCTCCAGCGCTCAGTAAAGAGCCGGACTCGGTGGAATCGTGCCGCACATGGATCACCGGCAGACCGGCGTCCCTAAACCCCGCGAGCAGTCGCGCCGCGTTCGCCTCGGCATGCGGATTGTTGCGCGCGCCCATGCGGGCGTCGTGGAACGCCTCCTGATAGTCGACCAGCAGGATTGCGGCCTTATCCATTCATACGCTTCGAGACGGCGTCGAATTCCATCAGCATCCCGACCAGCGGCGGCAGGTCCTTCA
Source organism: uncultured Tepidamorphus sp. (assembly GCA_905479765.1). Lineage (GTDB taxonomy): Bacteria > Pseudomonadota > Alphaproteobacteria > Rhizobiales > Tepidamorphaceae > Microbaculum. The sequence continues at coordinate 8,282 of CAJQNW010000199.1, forward strand.
GCGCGATCATGTTCGGTCCGTCCGACGGCGCGGAGTCGGGGTCGGGATGGGTCTCGATGAAGACGCCGGCGACACCCACGGCGACGGCGGCGCGCGCCAGCACCGGCACGAACTCGCGCTGACCGCCCGAGGAGGTGCCCTGCCCGCCCGGCTGCTGCACCGAGTGAGTGGCATCGAAGATCACCGGCGCGCCAAGGCCTGCCAGGATCGGCAGCGAGCGCATGTCGGTGACGAGCGTATTGTAGCCGAAGCTCGCGCCGCGCTCGGTCACCAGCACGTTCGGGTTGCCGAAGCCGGCGAGCTTGTCGACGACGTTCTTCATGTCCCACGGGGCGAGGAA
>CAJQNW010000200.1 GCA_905479765.1 uncultured Tepidamorphus sp.
ACGAGACGATCATCAGGATACTCGAGGCGATCCCGATGCCCAACGCGACGAAGAGCACCGGACGGCGCCCGATCTGGTCAGCGACCTTCCCACCTACAAGGAGCCCTGCCATCACCCCCAGCGGATAGGACGAATGGATCGCCGAGGTCGCACCGGCGCTGAACCCGTAGACCATCTGCCAAACCGGATAGAGGGGCGTCGGCGCGTTGTTGCCGAACAGAGCCAGGAAAAGGACCGCGCCCGCGGCAGCATAAGCGAAGACCGAAGGGAGTTCGCCTCGACCACCATCGTCGACGTCAGCGGGCACCACAGCGGTGCCCCGGAGCGACGCTATTCCTCTCCGTTCCAGGTTCCGTCAAATTCCTCGATGCCGGCTGCATCAAACCCGGCGCCAATCTCCAGAATATCGTAGAGAACCTCGCCCTCCCCGATCCGTTTGCGGATGCTGACCTCCATCTCGGCGCGCTGCCGCGCACCTCGTACGGCCGTGCCGAGTTGAGCGCGCGGAATGCAGATGACTCCGTCACCGTCCGCGACGATCGTGTCGCCGGGCTCTACTCGAACGCCGCCACAGACGATCGGCACATTGAGGGAACCAGGGCCGCGCTTTTCGATGTGGGAGGCATGGATCGAAGCCGTCCAGATGGGAAAGTTCATCTGGCGCAGGGCGTCGACGTCCCGGATACTGCCGTCTACGATGACGCCCTTTACACCTCTTTCCAACGCGGCCAGCGCAACCAGCTCCGCAAACATCGTGCTGGGCAGGTTGCCACTGTTGGCAAAGACCAGGACCTGGCCAGGCTGCGCCAACTGAACGGCCTTGTGAACCATCAGGCCATCGCCGGGATAGTTATAGGCCGTGGCGGCCGGTCCAGAGATATGCAGGCCGTGGTTCAACGGCCGGATCTCCGGTGACATGAGGGCCATGCGGCCCGGAACGACGCCAAGCGCCTCGTGCAGGTCCGCGACCCCGTACTGACCGGCCTCCTCGATCATTGAAGGGTCGCTGGAGGGTACGCGCCGATAGACTTTCGACATCGCTAGTGTTCCTTTTCGCATGGAAGACGAGACGACAGGAGGGAAGGACGGTCGACAGGCATCTGCGGCCGTATCGCCGGATTTCCTGGCGTCTATCCGGCCGAATCGTTGAGGTTGTCGCGCAGGGTCGCGTGCTTGTAACCGCTGCGGAACACGCCTTTCTTTTGTAGAAGCGGAACGACCTGATCGACGAAGTCGTGCATGCTGTCGTTGTTCACCGTCGGCGTTACGTTAAAGCCGAGGCAGCCGGTCTCCTTCCAGAGCCGCTCCAGTTCGTTCGCGGCATGCTCAGGGGTGCCGACGATCTGCAGCATGTTCGTCGACACGCCTGCCGAGAGTGCTGCCTCGCGCAACGTCAGCCGCTTGTCTCCCACCGCTGCGGCGAGCATGGCCATACCACCCTGCGACGCTTCCGTATCCTGCTCGACGAGCGGCTTGTCTGGATCGAACTGGCTGAAGTCAACGCCGAGTGTGCCGGACAGGCGCGCCATTGCCGCGTCTAGCGGCACGTTGTCAGCGAGCGCCTTTCGGTTCCTTTCTGCTTCTTCCTGGGTGCCACCCAGCACGACCTGTATCCCGAAAGTGACCTTGGGATCAGGCGCTCCTTCTTTTTTCGCGACGTCGCGGATCTGCCCCATGAATCGGTGCATTCCCTCTTCGGCGGTCTGGATGGCGAAGATGACCTCGGCGTTTCGGATGGCGAAGAGCTGGCCGCGGCTCGACGATCCGGCCTGAAAGAGGACCGGATGACCCTGCGCGGAGGGAAGGACCGGTGGTATGGCGCTCGTTTTGATGAACTCGCCCTCGAAATCGACGCGCTTCACCTTCTCCGGATCGGCGAATATGCCGGTTTCCCGGTCAGCAATGATCGCGTCCGGAGCGATCGCATCCCAGTAGGCGTGACAGGCCTTGAGGTACTCGTCGGCGCGGTCGTAACGCTTGTCGTGGGCCATCTGCTCGAGACCCTGGGCGCGATGCTCCGCGCGCAAATGGCCCGTGACGACATTCCAGCCCGCGCGCCCGCCGCTGATAAAATCAAGTGTGGAGACAGAGCGCACCAGGTCGTACGGGGTCATGGCCGAGATGGACTTCGTCGCGACGAGACCGAGCCGCTCCGTTACGCTGCCGATGATGTTCAGGATCGTCATGGGATCGTGGTTCGGCCAGCACACGCCGTAGCGGACGACCTCGTCAGTTCCATCGCGGAACTGGTCGTAAGCGGCGGGAACGTCGGCGAAGAATACGGCGTCGAAGCACCCGCGTTCGAGCGTCCGGCCGACGTCTTTCCAGTACTCCATCGAGCCGAGGCCGGACACCCGCCCATCGTCCGGCTGCCGCCAACTTCCGATCGTGTGGTTGATCGGGCTGTTAATCAGAAAACTGATGAGATGCATCATCGTTGGCGTTCCTCGCTTATATTGTTTGTCGGCTCGATCCCGCTCCACGCCGCAGCATTCAGCGTTGTCGCCGGCATCTGCCCGTCCGCTGCCTCCTCGACCGCAGTCGCCACCGCCATTCCCAGTTCGCGCAGGCTGTCCTGGCTCATCCCCGCCACATGGGGTGTCAGGACGAGGTTGGGTGCTGCGAGAAGCGGCGCATCGGGGGCTGGCGGCTCGTCGGCGAAGACATCGATGCCGGCTCCAGCGATGACGCCGCCCGCGAGCGCCGCGGCGAGAGCGTCTTCGTCTATGATTCCGCCGCGCGCCGTGTTCACGATGATCGCGTCGCGCTTCATCGACTCCAGTTCCCTGGCGCCGATCAGGCCTCGTGTCTCCGGTGTGAGTGGAGCGTGCACACTGACGACGTCCGCCTCGCGGAGCAGGTCGTCTAGCGCGTCGACGCGCTTGACACCTTCCGCCTCGAAAACATCGGCGGGTGCCCAGGGGTCGAAGGCCAGAACCTTGCAATCGAAGCCTCGCGCGCAGATCCTCCCCGCAATCCGGCCGATCTGCCCGAACCCGACGAGACCGACGGTCTTGCCCCACAATGCGTTTGTGACGAGACCGTTACGCGATTCCATGAAGCGGTTGTCCAGCACCGCTTCGTGTCGTTCGCGGAGCTTTCGCATCGTGGCGAGGATCAGTGCAACCGCGCCCTCCGCCACCGAAGGTGCATTCGGCCCGGCTGGTGTATTGGCGACAATCGCGCCATGCTGGGTGGCCGCGTCAATGTCGATATTGTCAACGCCGATGCCGTGTTTTATGACCGCCTTGAGAGAGGGGCATCGCTTCAGCAGTGCCGGTGTGATCTTGTAGAGACGCACGACGATCGCGTCGGCGGATTCCGCGGCCACGTCCTTTTCGGCATCTCCGGCATCCGGGCCGAGATAGACGACCTCGAAACGCTCGCGAAGCCGGGCAAGTCCGTCCGCGTGTATCGGGTCGGCGACGAATACCTTGAATCGTTTTTCCATAGTTCCTATAACGCCCTCACAGCGCAACATACCTGTAGAATACCGCTGAGTTATTGCTGATATACTAGCTGTGCATCCGACCCGGTGCAAGGCTCATGTCGAGAGGTGGCGAAAATTCCATGGGAACGACCGAGCGCAAGGGCCCCTTCGCCGGGGCAGACACGGCAGAAACGCTCGCCGAAACCGCCTATGACCGAATCAGCGAGATGATCCTTAGCCTCGAGTTACCGCCCGGCTCGCTCGTCTCCGAGACGGCGTTGAGCAAACATCTCGATATCGGCCGGACGCCGGTGCGAGAGAGCCTGAAGCGCCTGAAGCGCGACCGGCTCGTCCACATCATGCCGCGGCGAGGTATCGTCGTGGCTGACATAGATCTTCTGGAGCAGTTGCTGGCGCTGGAAGTCCGCAGGCCCCTCGAGCGCATTCTCGTGGCGCGCGCCGCCAGACGCAGCAACGCCGTTCAACGCAAGGCTTTCGAGGAATTGGCCGACCGCCTCGCGGAGCAGGCAGCATCCGGGAACGCCGCGCACTACCTACTCGTCGACCGCGAATACGACGAGTTGATCGATCAGTGCGCCGGCAACGTCTACGCGACCGATGCGCTTCACCCCATCCACGGACTCGTGCGCCGCTTCTGGGCGACGATGAACGACACGCCGGAATGGGAGAAAGTCGCGAAGCTCCACATCGCCGTCGTTCGCGCGGTCGCTACCGGCGATCCCGAAAAGGCAGAGCGCGCGTCCACGGCGCTTATGGACTTCAACGAGGAGATCATTCGCGCCCGGACCGAATGACGAGGCTGCAGGTTGCCACTGGCAGGTACATCGCGACTGGGAGTTAGGTTGAGTTTTCAGATGTGGCCAGGTAGCCACAATGCGATTTTTGGAAATATCGTCAGCGCGAGTATGAAAATCGCCATCAGCACGTAGTAGGGATAAACGCCGCGGACGACATTGCCGATCCCTGCTTTGGAAATAGCATCGACGACAAACAGGTTGATTCCCATTGGCGGCGTGATCTGACCGAGTTCGACGACAACGACAAGCATGACGCCAAACCAGATGAGATCAATCCCATAGGAATCCAGGATCGGCACCAGCAACGGCACCGTCAGCACAATCATGCCGATGCTGTCCACGAGGCAGCCGAGCAACGCATACATCACGAACAGCACAACGAGAAACAGATAGACGTTCAGATCGAGATCGACCACGAACTGTGTCAAGTCTCCGGCAATGCCGGTGCTTTCGACCGCATAAGCGAAGATGTACGCGGTAAGGCTTATGAAAAGGAGCGAGGCGCTTACCTTCACCGCGCTGATAACGGCCTCGTAGTAGACAGACAAATTCGGGCGGCCGACGACTGCGGCAACAACGAAGGAAACCAACGCCCCGACCGCTGCAGATTCCGTCGGTGTTGCCAAGCCCTCATAAATCGAACCGAGCACGAAGCCTATAATCAGAATGACGGGCAGCACCTGAAGAAGCGACAGCACGTAAACACCTAGTCGCTCGGGTGCGGCGGCCCGCGGTGCGAGATTGGGCTGCAGCATTGAGCGGATGCCGATGTACGACATGAAAAGGACCGTCAGCAGCAGTCCCGGAACGAGCCCTGCCATAAACAGCTTCGCGACGGAAACTTCCGTAAAGCTTGCGTAGATAATCATTGCGATGCTCGGCGGAATGAGAATGCCGAGCGTGCCACCGGCAGCGATCGAGCCACAGGCGATGCTGATTTCGTAGCCCTCCTGTTTCTGTCGCGGCAGCGCGACACCACCGATAGCCGCCGCGGTTGCCACGCTAGAACCGCTGATCGCTGAGAAGAGCGCCGAGCCCGCGATATTCGTCTGCAGCAACCCGCCCGGCAGCATCCAGATGAGCCGCGCCAGCCCCGCATAGAACGTGCCGCTCACACCACTGCGCAAGAGGACCTCCGCCATCAGAATGAACAGCGGCACGGAGCTGAGCGTCGACGAATTCATGCTTCCCCAAACGATAAATCCGACTGAGTTAAGTGAATTCGTTCCCTCGAACAGCAACAGCATCAATACGCCGCCGATGCCGATGGCAAACGGTATCCAGAGCCCGCCAAGCAACAGAGAAAGCATGACGGCCGCGCCAAAAGCGACGTAGATGGACCCGGTCATATCGACATCTTCTCGACGACATCTTCGTCCGGTACGTCCCTGCCACTCAGCCCATTTATAATCTGGGCGAGAAGCGCGACGACAAGGAGACAGAAGCCTACCGCGACTACAAACTGGGGAATGAACAGTGGTGTCATCATCGGCGTCGGGGCAAACGATCCGCGACTGAAGTTCTTCAATGCAAAGAGCGTGAAGTGGTAAGCCAGCACGCAGGAGAAGGCCAAGGAGATCAGATCGAAAGCAATCTGGAGCTTCCGCCGAACGCCGGTCTTCAGAAAATTGAGAACGATGTCGACCCGAAGCAGCGCGCCGTCGATCAGAGCAAACGGGACGCCAAAGGCCAAGACGGTCAGGACCAGATAGCCTGAATATTCCTCTACGAAGAGAAACGAAGTGTTCAGGAACGCGCGTTGAACCACTTCGGCGGAAATGATCACCATCATCGCCAGGAGCATGGCTCCGGCGATGATAGCGAGGCCTAGTGATAGACCGCGAACGAGGCGTTGGAAACGCATTTGACGTATCGGTACTTTACGCGGGTGGACTACTTGTTGAGCTGCTCTCTTACTTCGTGAAGCACTTCTTTCGCCTTTTCACCACGTTCATCGGCCCATGTATCCCAATAGCCCTTCATGGTCTCGACCAACAACTTTTCCTGGGCCGGGTTGGAAGGCGTGATGACCAGACCGTTGGCGGCATATTCCGCTTCCAACTTTTCGTTCTCAACGAACAATTTTTCGGTAATCGACGCTCCGATACGTTCCGAGGATTCGCGCAGAGCCTGCTGTTCCTCAGGTGACAGGGCGTCAAATTTCTCTTTGCTTACAAGGATGAAGCTGACGGAATAGTTCGGGCCCACCTCTACCATATGGTCCAGCAGATCGATCCACAACCGGCCACCACCGGCCGCGGCGGTGAGTACCACAGTAGCCACTCCTCGTTGCAGGGAAGTCGCCACTTCAGGCGTCGCCAGAGATACAGGAACTCCATTGAACGCCTTGACGAACTCAGCCTGTTCGAGCGTCGTCACCCTCACAGTCTTTCCGTCGAGACCGGACAGTTCAGTTACCTCGCCGCTGGCCCAGATAACCTGCCTGGGATAGACATAGTGACCAAGCAGCACGACGCCCATATCGTCGAAGGCCTCAGCGAGTGCCGGCTTGAGGATCTCATATCCAGTCTCCACCTCATCCAGTGAGCCGAACAGCCCAGGAAGAAACGTCAAGCCCGAAAGCGGCACCACGCCACTGACAAAGCCGGTGGTTGCCAGGTCGAGCACACCGTCGGACAAGGCCGGAGCAATACTGTTCGCTTCGATCGGTAGCGAACCGCCGACGTTGCACTTGTTGTCGATCCGACCACCGGTCGCGACCTTCAACTCCTCCATGATCTCGACCATGCCAGTGTAAACGGCATGTGTCGGCGAAGGGATGTAGGTGTAGCACTTCCATGTTTCGGAGTGGGCCCGGTCGCTGGTTGTCCCTGCCAGCACAATCACCGTGGCGGCGAGTAACAAGTATTTTCGAGCGGTTTCAATCATCTGGTTTCCTCCTACCGTTGTAGTGTCTTTTTGTCTATACAGATATTTCAGTGATATATTATCTGCATTTCAGCAGACCGTCAATTCCGCGCCTATGACCACAGCCTCTTTGGAACCTAGTCGAGGTGAGATGTCATAGGCCGACCGGGTACCGGCACGCGTGCTTTCAGGATGCACCCGTTCGCCAGTTCCGTGATGTACAGGTCACGCATGTCCGCGCCTCCATAGGCTACGTTCGTGACCATGAGACCTTCGCAGGATTCAACCATGGCCGTCGGCCGACCGATCTCGTCGAAGAGCCAGACGACACCTAGCCCGGCATGTGCGACGGCAAGTCCTCCGGCTTCGTCGATCGCCATCCCATCGGGCCCTGCAAGTCCTCCGGACAAACGGATAAACGCTCCGACCTTGGTGACTCCGCGCCCGAGTAAGGGAACACGCCAGATTGCATTGTCGCGGGTGACAGCGAGATAGATACGTGTCTCGTCCGGGCTCAGTGCGATGCCGTTGGGGCTGGGCACGTTGTCGAGGAGGAGTTCAAGCGTGCGGTCCTTGCAAAGACGGAAAACCCTGCCGGTCGGATCGTGCAAGCCCGTCTGCCCCTGGTCTGTGAAATAGATGTCGCCGTTGCGGGCAATCACCAGGTCGTTGCACCCCTTGAAGCCTTCGAGCTTGTATTTTCCAACTACCGACGTGACCTTGCCCGAAGACGGATCGATTTCCACGATTCCCAGCTTATAATCAGCAACCAGGATACGGCCATCGCGATCGATCTTCAGGCCGTTAGGCCAGCCGTCATACTCGGCAACGACCTCAAAATTTCCCTGCGGATCAACCCGAAAGATCCTCCCCCACGGGGTATCGACACAGTAAAGGTTTCCATCCCTGTCGAAGGAAGGACCTTCGAGTCCGGAGTGCATCGTGGCATGCGCCCCGAGACTCTGGACACGCACGAACTCATTGCCCCCGTCCGACCTGCGCAGATTGTCGGGCAGTCGCGCAAAAACCTCCGTTTCGATTTTTTCGGTCTGTCCCCAATGCATTCGTGTTTCCTCACCGTTTTAAGATATCAATGATATACTAATTGGATTTCAATAATATGGCAATCTGTTGAACTATGCGGTTGTGTTGCAAGGTCGCTCTTCGGAAGCGACCCCAGAAAGCATCGTCGACGGTGCGTTCGGGACGCAGCCGGATAGGCTCGCAGGCGGTCCGTCTCGATACGGGTCGGCACAATTCCGTACTGTTTCGGGAGTTTCGCCAATAGATTCCTGGCGACCTTTGCATGGCGGCGACGCTGAGCCGGGACTTCAAGTACCTCGCCCTCATTGTCGACTGCCCTCCACAGCCAGTACCTATCGCCACGGATCAAGGTCAGAATCTCGTCGAGGTGCCAGTGGTCGCTCGGCCGTAGCAGTGTGCGGCTGAAATTCGCTGCGGTGGAAAGCCCGAACTTCAGCACCAACCGCCGAGCGGTTTCGTATGACGTATCGGCGTCGCGCTCGACGAGCAGTTCCTGGTCACCGTTAATTGACAACGTGATCAGCACACACAACCTGATCGCATGACGATGGCATTCGAAAAAGAGAGCGCTTCATCCCTTGATGCCACCAGCCAAAGCACACAGAACTGCGGCGGATAAGTTAACGATGTCGGGATACCACTCATCGGAGGAAACGCGGATGAGCATCGCGATTGATCGCGGGAGAACGAGCTCTCCATTTCCGACACGACAGAATATTAGTCCGGCCAGACAAACGTCATCGTATTCCGCTGGACTTCACGCGCACAGCGAGCATGCATTGGGACGCTGGCGGAGACAGATTAGCGCGGTCGGTATTCAGTGCGGTTCAAACTCCGGGCTCGGGGTGGTGGACACGCCGATATCGGATCGGCACCCGCAACGGAGGCACCCCAATGCGAAGGAAAAAGAAACTGTCCGGAAATATCGGGACTATTCGAGACGGCGCTTTTTTCAGTCCGCAGTGCCGCTGACTGGCTGGCTGTGCTGGCAGTCTACCGCGAACCCGTCTCTTTCGACATTTGCCTGTTTACAGGGAAAATACAGGGAATTTGCCCTGATCCAGGCACCGAAGGCGCCTTGGTGCCTGCCATTCCCGGCGCAAAATCAAAGCGTTGGCAGTGATTTCCCTGTTCCGGGGAACAGGGAATTCCTTGCGAATAATCAGGGAACTGAATTTGGATATCAGCGAATTCGCGACGGCGATCAGGCTGGTCGTCAGAGCGAATCCATATCAGCCGAACCGAGTGAACCGGTCGAAGGAATCCTCGAGCGGATCCTCGTAATCGGTGTCATCAGAGGTGACCCGTAGCAAGGTCGTGGCGCGACCGTCCTGCTGATGGAGAGTCTGGATCGTGAGCTGCGTATCGTTCGGGCCGGCCAACCAGTCGTCGGCGTCAACATGCTCGATGGGCGACAGACTGAGATGTCCGGCCAGCCTGGGCAGCTCGGGCAGCTCGGGCAGCGTGTCACCCCTGCGCATGGCAAGTCGCGGAAACCGATCGGCCCATTTCGCATAAAGCATCTGTCCGTCACGGCTGAAGAGGGCTGCGGTCATCTCTTCGTGAAGTGACACGTATCGCCGGGTCGACGCCTCGCGGCTGATGTCGAACTCGTCCGCGATGGCGAGAACACAACCCAGGTCCGGCTCTCCGCGAAGGAAGGCCGCAAGACGTTTTCTCGGGGTAAGGAGTTCGATCGAGAACAGGTTGGCTTCGGCCTCCTGGCGCAGGTATCGGTCATTGGAGCGCCCGTCGCTGGCCAGCATGTCTTCGCGGCTGCAGTGAAATCCGTCCGGGGCGGTCGGCTGATGCCAGGGGTTGAGGAAGTGGCCGAGTTCCTGGCCAAGGGTGAAACGCTGGCGTCGCGGGCTCGACCTGCCGTTGAGCAGGATCGCACCCGTGTTCCGCTCCGGCGTCGTGATGAGGGCCCCCTCGAGGTTCGCAAGTGGCTCGATCCTCACCTCCGCGATATCGAGTGCTCGAGCAATTTCTTTGACCGGAACCGGTCCGGCGAATGCCCCCAGTTGGTCGTGAATCCCATCCGCCAGCCGAACCGGATTGGCGCCGGCCTCCTCGATCTCCATGCGGTCGAGGACGATCGTCATCAGTCCGTCGGTCTGGTCTTCAGCAGGGTCTGCATCATCTCATCGAGGATCTTTCGTTCCCGATCGTCGAGCTGCTGCGCCTGACGGAACAGGCGCTGGAGCGCCGGATCGACATCAGGCGCATCGACGTCCTCTCCAACAAGATACGCAACCGACACTCCAAAGTGATCCGCCAGGCGCGTGACGAGCGCCATGGATGGATTGTCGGCGCGCCCCTTCTCAAGCTCCCAGACGTGTGCCTTCGACACGCCGACCGCGTCGGCGACATCCTGCAACGACTGAACGGCTTTGCGCCGCAGTTCTCCCAGTCTTGCTCCCAGGCTCATACACCCTCCTCGTAGGCAGCCGTTTTTCTGGCCTTACGAATTCATAACACAGGACTTGTGCCAGGTCATCGTTTTCTGTATCATACGATACCGCCAGACGACCTCACGTCCGTCTCCGCGAACCAGACAGGGAGGCCAAAATGGCCACAGAACAAATCGTGCACATTCCACCCGGTGCGCTTCACCCCTGGGCGAAGAATGCTCGTACCCATTCGAGGAAGCAGATTCGGCAGATCGCAAACTCGATCGAGCGATTCGGCTTTACGAACCCTGTATTGATCGACAACGACGACGCGATCCTGGCAGGCCACGGCAGAGTGGCAGCAGCAAAGCTGCTCGAAATGCCGACTGTCCCTTGTGTGCGCATCGAGACCATGACGCAGGCCGAGAAGCGCGCTTACGTCATTGCCGACAACAGGCTCGCCCTCAATGCGGGCTGGGACGAAGAGATCCTCGCCGAAGAGCTTAAGGGCCTTCTCGATATTGACTTCGATATCGACGTGACCGGGTTCACGATCGCCGAGGTCGACAGCCTCGTCGAGGGGCTGGAACCAGAGGAGTCGGGAGCGCCGGAGGATGACGTCCTTCCGGCTGATGACGGACCACGTCGATGCAGTCCGGGTGACATCTGGCAGCTCGGTTCGCACCGCCTGATTTGCGGAGACTCACTGGACCGGAAATCGGTCGATGCTCTCATGTGCGGCGACCGGGCGCAGATGGTGTTCACCGATCCACCCTACAACGTTCCGATTTAGGGCAACGTCGGAGGACTGGGAAATGTCCAGCATCGTGAGTTCGCGATGGCTTCTGGCGAGATGACCCGACAGGAGTTCACCGAGTTCTTGCGGTCCGCATTCACGACCCTGGTCGACTCAAGTGTCGATGGCTCCATTCACTTCGTGTGCATGGACTGGCGCCACCTCCCCGAGATCCTGGAAGCTGGCGAAGACACCTACGCCGAGTTCAAGAACCTGATCGTCTGGGCCAAGGACAACGGCGGCATGGGAACCTTCTATCGCTCCCGCCATGAACTGATCCTCGCCTTCAAGAACGGCAAGGAGCCGCACATCAACGCCTTTGAGCTTGGCCAGCATGGCCGCTACCGTACCAATGTCTGGCAGTACAAAGGCGTCAACACCCTGAAGGCGGGTCGGATGGACGAGCTGAGCCTTCATCCGACAGTGAAGCCGGTCCAGCTGATTGCCGATGCGATCAAGGACGTCTCGCGGCGTGGTGGCATCGTGCTCGACCTGTTTGGCGGATCCGGCTCGACCTTGGTCGCAGCACACAAAACCGGCCGGCGGGCGTACCTGTGCGAACTCGATCCGATCTATTGCGACCGCATCATTCGCCGCTGGGAAATCTACGCGAAGGATGACGCCGAGCTTGTCGCCTGTGGCTTGCCCACCCTGACGACCGTCCGGGAGGCAGCATGAACCGCGGATCAAAGGACACATCGAAGGCGTTGTCGAAACGACCTGCTTCTGACGGCTACGAGGTCGGCTACGCCAAGCCGCCGGCCGAAAACCGATTCAAGCCGGGCCAATCCGGAAACCCGAACGGCCGCCCACGCGGATCGAGAAACCGTTCCAGGTTGCCGACACTCAATGAAGAGCGGATGAAAGAGATCATCATTGAGGAAGCCTACCGCACCATCAATGTCAATGACGCCAGCGGCACCGTCAGCATCCCAATGGCTCAGGCCGTCGTTCGCTCGCTCGCGGTCAATGCCGCCAAGGGCAATCAGCGCGCCCAGCGCCTGTTTACCCAACTGCTCGGCCAGACCGAACAGGCGAACCGGCGTCTCCACGACGCGTGGCTCGAGCAGGCGATCGAATACAAGGTGGAATGGGAGCGCGAACTCGAA
>CAJQNW010000201.1 GCA_905479765.1 uncultured Tepidamorphus sp.
AGCCGCGCCATGTTGAAAAAGCGCTTTCCGCCCTGGATGAACATCTCGCTCTGGTAGGTGAGATTGGCCCCGGCGCTCTCGACAAGCATGACGATGGGCAGACGGTTCTGCATCGCCACGTCCTGGGCGCGCAGAAACTTCGCAAGCCCGATAGGCGACGTCGCCCCGCCCTTGATGGCGCTGTCGTGGCAGATCGCCATGACGCGTACGCCGTGGACGATGCCGACGCGGACGATCAGCGCCGCGCCGAGAACCTCCTCCTCGCCGTCGTCGTCGTACATACGAAGGCCGGCCAGCGCGGAGAGCGGTAGCTGCGGTTCACCGGGATCGAACAACAGCGCCAGCCGCTCCCGAGGCAGCAGCTGGCCGCGCTTGCGGAAGCGGTCTGACCGGCTCGCCGAGCGCGCCTCGATCTTGCGTTCCAACGTTTCGACTTCGGAAACGAGGTCCAGCATCTCCTGCCGCTGCCGGGAAAAGATATCGCTGGACCGGTCGATCAGACTGGCGCTGGAAGGCATGGTTTCGACTTCTTTGCTGGTGCGGCCGGGATTCACGCGTAGCCGAGTTCTTTGGCGATGATCTGCATCATTACCTCGTTGGCACCGCCGCCGATCGCGACCAGACGGCTGTCGCGCATCATCCGCGCGACGCGCGATTCCCAGAGGAATCCGGCGCCGCCCCAGAACTGCATGCACTGGTCGGGAACTGTCCGGGCGAGCTTGCCCGCCTTGAGCTTGGCCTCTGCCGTCAGCACCCGGATGTTGTCGCCCCGGACATAGCCCTCGACTCCCGCGTAGGTGATGGCGCGCAGGCAGGCGATCTCGGTCTGCAGGTCTGCCAGGGTGTACTGGATCCACTGGTTGTCCAGCAGCGGCTTTCCGAAGGCGATCCGGCTACGCGTGTATTCGGCCGTCTCGTCGACCAGTTCCTGCATCTGCATGATCGTGCGCAGGGCGGCAAACAGCCGCTCCTGCGTGAACTGCTGCATCTGGTAGATAAAGCCGCGGCCTTCCTCGCCAATTCGGTAGCGCTGCGGGACCCGGACATCGTCGAAATAGACCTGCGCCGTGTCGGACGACCAGAGGCCGTACTTCTTCAGCTTGGTGCTGCGGTCGATGCCCTTGGCGTCCATCGGCACGCATATCAGCGACTTGTTGTGGTGAGGCCCGTTCTCGGTGCCGGTGTTGGCGAGGAGACACATCCAGTCGGCCTTGATGCCGTTGCTGGTCCACATCTTGCCGCCGTTAATGACGTAATCGTCGCCGTCCTTGCGGGCCGTCGTCTGGATGCTCGCCACGTCGGAGCCCGCGCCGACTTCCGATACGCCGAGACAGACGACCATGTCGCCCTGGATCGTCGGCCTCAGGAATTCGTGGCGCAATTCGTCGCTGCCGTGAACCGACAGTGCAGGCGTTGCCATATCGGTCTGGACGCCTAGCGAGCTGGCGATGCCGCCCGCGTGGATATGGCCAAGCTCTTCGGCCCAGACTGCATTGAAAGTGTAGTCGAGGCCCATGCCACCGAATTCGGCCGGTTTGGTGATGCCGAGGAAACCGGCATCACCGGCCTTCTTGAAAACCTCGTGCGAAGGGAACTGTTCCGCGGCTTCCCACTCCTCGACATGCGGATTGATTTCCCGATCGATGAAAGCGCGGATCGACGAACGCAGCGCGTTGTGCTCCTCGGTGAACATCATTTGCTTCCTCCCGCCTACCGTAATTCTTCTTGTGTCCCGCAGCCGACCGGCCGTCTCCGCCGCCGGCTGCTGGACGCCACTGATGCCGAAGGCCGCTTCCTGTTCGAAACTCACTCTCGACGCACTATCAGGATACAGGAACAAGGGTCGCTGTCCACGAAAAATGAACGACGGGCCATCAATCATATTGACATACCTGCTCTGCGATCGCTTATTTGCCGGCAGAGAGGTAACGCATGGACATGTATGAACTTGACCGGCTCCGCCGCGAGTGCGAGGCGGCCAATGGCAACTTCGCGCAATTGTGGGCCGTCATGACGCCGCTGGCCGCCGAATGGGTCGAGATTCGCCACGAACCGCCGCAGCCCGACCTCGACGGATGGCGCCCGCGCGCTGATTTCACCGCCTATGTGGAACACGAGGCGGCCACCTTCACGAAGGCGTTTCGCGACCCTTCCATTGGTGCGGAAGTCCGCATCGAGGGAGAGACGCTGGTCTGGGACCCGCTGCGGCTTGCCGGCGAGCCGCTTCTTTCGGGCGAACGCGTCGAGATCCGCTACCGGGTCGAGATGCATTTCGCCGATGGAGAGCTGGTCCGCGTCGTGGGCGTCCCCGACCCGCGCAACGTTAAGTCCGACGTCATCGCCTGGCTGAAGTCGGTCGCCGCCGTCGGGGGTTTCAATCCGCCTGCGGCGCAGCCGCAGCGCCCAGCCTAGCCGCAGAGACGGCTTCGGAGGCTTCTTGGAAGACGCTGTCATCGTTTCCACCGCCCGCACGCCCGTAGGTCGCGCCTATAAGGGCGTTTTCAACGCCACGCACGGTGCCACGATGGGCTCGATCGCAATCGCTTCGGCGATCGAACGAGCGCACCTCGATCCGGCCGAGATCGAGGACGTAATCATCGGTTGCGCATTACAGGAAGGCGCCTCGGGCAGCAATGTCGCGCGGCAATCGGGCCTTCGCGCCGGACTTCCGGTGTCGGTTCCCGGCGTCACGGTGGACCGCAAGTGTTCGTCCGGCCTGCAGTCGGTCGCCATGGCCGCGCAGGATATCCGCGCGGGCGACCGTTCGGTCGTCGTCGCCGGCGGCCTCGAAGCTGTCTCGCTGGTGCAGACCAGCCACCAGAACAGGTTCAGGAACCAGGATCCCTGGCTCCTCGATCACAAGCCCGAGATCTATTGGCCGATGCTGAATACGGCCGAGAAAGTCGCGGAACGATACGCCGTCAGCCGGGAGGCTCAGGACGAATTCGCGCTCTCCTGCCAGCAGCGCACCGCGGCCGCCCGGCAGGCCGGTCGGTTCGCCGAAGAGATCGTCCCGGTCACGGTCGCCAGGGAGGTCGCCGCCGAAGACGGCACGGTGGACACTGTCGAGGTGACCCTCGATCGGGACGAGTGCCCCCGGCCCACGGCAACGGCCGAGGGCCTCGCGGCCTTGCCGCCGGTCTTCGAGGGTGGCTCCGTCACCGCCGGCAACGCCTGTCCGCTCTCCGACGGGGCATCGGCCTGTATCGTGATGAGCGCGTCCGAGGCTGCCCGGCGCAACCTCAGCCCGCTCGGCATCTTCCGCGGCTTTCACGTCGCCGGCTGCGAGCCCGACGAAATGGGCATCGGGCCGGTATTCGCCGTTCCTGAACTTCTGAAGCGCCACGGACTGTCGATCGACGATATCGGCCTGTGGGAGATGAACGAGGCCTTCGCCGTCCAGGTGATCTATTGCCGCGACCGGCTCGGCATTCCGGACGACCGCCTCAATGTCAGCGGCGGATCGATCGCTATCGGCCATCCCTACGGCATGACGGGTGCGCGACTTGCCGGCCACGCGCTTATCGAAGGCGCAAGACGCGGCGTGCGTTTCGCTGTGGTGACAATGTGCGTCGGCGGCGGGATGGGCGCCGCGGCGCTGTTCGAGTTGCCCCGGGAAACGGGCGGAAGGTGACGGCATGGATGACCTGGAACAGTTCAGGGAGACAGCGCGGGCGGTCTGCAAGCCATTTCCTGGCAGCTACTGGCGCGAACTCGACCAGACTGGCGCTTTCCCGGCCGAATTCCTGAAAGCCTTTACCGAAGCCGGGTTCGTGTCGACCCTGGTGCCCGAGAAATATGGCGGCAGCGGCCTGGGCACGCGGGCCGGCGCCGCGATCCTCGAGGAGATACACGCCACCGGCGCGGACGGAGCGATCGCCCACGCCGCGATGAACGCGATGACGGCGTTCGTCCGTCACGGCTCGCCTGCCCTAGCAAAAAAGTGGATGCCGCGCATCCTCGCCGGCGAGAAGCGCTTCATCTCCTTCGGTGTGACCGAGGCGGCGGCCGGCACCGACACGGTGCGGATTGCGACCCGCGCTGTGCGCGACGGCGACTGCTACAGGATCAGCGGCCGCAAGACGTGGATTTCCCACGCCGACCATACCGACCTGATGCTGCTGCTCGCACGCACGGCGCCGCAGACAGATCGGCGCACCGACGGTTTCTCGATCTTCCTGATCGACGTGAACGACGCATTGAAGCGCGGTATGTCGGTCTCGCCGATCAAGACGATGGTGAACCACCATTCGACAGAATGCCTGTTTGAGGACCTCGAGGTATCGGCCGAATGTCTGATCGGCGAGGCGGGCTCCGGCTTTCGATATATCCTCGACGGGATGAACGCCGAGCGCATCCTGATCGGCGCGGAATGCATCGGCGACGCGCGCTGGTTCATCGAACAGGCGTCTGGCTATGCCGGCACGCGCGAGGTCTTCGGCCGGCCGATCGGCCAAAACCAGGGCGTCCAGTTTCCCATCGCAGAGGCTTATGCGGAGACGTTCGCGGCAAGGCTCGTGGTCGAGCGTGCGGCCGCCCTATTCGACGCTGGCGACGACTGCGGAGAAGAAGCCAATCTCGCGAAGTTCCTCGCCTCGCGCGCATCGTATCGCGCCGGCGACGTGTGCCTGCAGACTTTCGGCGGCCTCGGATTCGCCGTCGAGGCCGATATCGAGCGGAAGTTCCGCGAGAGCCGCCTCTACACGGTAGCACCGGTCTCGAACAACCTTGTCCTCTCCTACCTGGCGACAAAGGTGCTCGGAATGCCGCGCTCGTATTAGGGCTGCGGAAGCACAATCGGCCCGCGGTCGTGGGTATCGATGGGTTAGACCTGGCCGGACACGACATCAAGCTCGTCCGGGACGACGACACCATCCTCGGCCGGCCGGAGAAGAAGATCATCCCGCGCTGGCACGGCTATCACGGCTCGGGCCTGATGACCGGGTCGCTGACGGGGTTCGGCCTGTTCCACAAGAAGGTCGGCCTGCCGTCCGAACAGGTCCTCCATACCGGGGCACCCGGCTATTATCGCTGCGCCGATCTGGCGATGAGCGAGGCGCGGATCACTGCCCATTGCGCCGCCGAACGCGACGCGGTGGTCAAGTATAGCCCGGCCTCAGCCGCCCTTGACCAGCGCCTGCCGGTCGATCTTGCCGGTGCCGGTCTTCGGCAGCTCGTCGACGTACTCGACGAAGCGGGGATACTTGAACGGTAGCAACTGCCCCTTCACCCAGTCCTGCAGGATCTTCGTCTGCGCTTCGTCGGGCAGGTAACCGTCATGCAGGCGCACGATGGCTCGCAACGCCATGCGCTTGTCGGCGAGCTGATGGGCCAGCACAGCACATTCGTAGACGTTAGGGTGCTCGGCCAGGCACCGCTCCACCTCCAAGGGCCACACCCATTGCCCGGAGATCTTGATCAGGTCGTCGGCGCGGCCCTGGAAATAGTAGTAGCCGTCACGCTCGACGAAACGGTCGCCGGTGTAGATCCAGTCGCCGCGCATGGTCTCGGCTGTCTTGTCGGGGCGGTGCCAGTAGGCCGGCGCCGAGGAGTGGCCGCGCACCCACATGACGCCCTCCCCGCCCGGCTCGACGAGCGCGCCGTCGCCGTCGCGTAGCACCACCTCGTAGCCCGGCACCCGTTTTCCCGCCGACGCCAGACGCTGTTCGTCCTGCGTGTTGGAGAGATAGACGTGCAGCATCTCCGTCGAGCCGAGCCCCTCGATCGCGTTCAGGCCAGACAGCGATTTCCAGGCGTTGAAGATATCCTCCGACAGCACTTCGGCCGCAGAGATCGACAGCCTGAGCGACGACAGATCGCGCTTGTCGACGTCCTTCGATCCGCACAGCGCCGTATAAAGCGTCGGCAGCGCGAACAGCACCGTCGGCCTGAAGTTTTCGAGCGCGTCGAGAACACGGGCCCCCTCGGGCCGGCCGGGCAGCAGCAGGCTCGCCGCCCCCACGGAGAACGGGAACGTGACGGAGTTGCCGAACCCGTAGGCGAAGTACAGCTTCGGCACCGAAAAGCAGATGTCGTCGGGGCGAAGCTTCAGGATGTGCTCGGAAAACGACAGCGCCGTATAGGCCATGTCGTGCTGCAGGTGGACGATGCCCTTCGGCCGGCCCGTCGAGCCTGACGAATACATCCAGAAGGCCATGTCGTCGGGCCCGGTATCGGCGCAGGCGAGACTGTCCGGTTGCCCGGCGGTGAAATCGGCGGCATGGACGAAATGCGGATCGGCCAGCACGCCCTCGCCGTTGGCGATCACGACGCGTTCCAGCTTCGTGCCCTTCGTCGTCTCCGCGTCGAACGTGTCGGCGAACCCCGCCTCGCAGACGGCGACCCGCGCATCGGTATCGGCCAGGAAGAACTGCAACAGGTCCGGCGTCGTCTGGGTGTTGAGCAACACTGGCACGAAGCCGGCCCGCACCGCCCCGAAGAAGGCGGCGACATGCGCAGGCGTATCGTCCAGGAAGAAGGCGATCCGCTCGGAGCGCTTGAGCCCTTGCGCGATGAAGGCATTGCCCCAGCGCGAGGCCTCGGCGCAGAGGTCGCGATAGGCGAGCGTTCCCGCCGGCCCGGTCACGGCAAGCGCGTCGGGATTGCGCTCGAGATTGTCGAACAGGATCGCGCTGGCGTTGGGATGATCGGCCTTGTCGAATCCGATCTCGACTGCACCCGACGTTTCGCCGACCGGATCGACGATTGTGGTCGTCTTGTCGGTTTCTATCGCCATCATGCCGCCGACGCCTTGTAGGCTTCGTATTGGGCAGCGAAACCGGGCGCCAGCGTGCGCAGGCGCTCCATGTCGACCCGGCCCGAGCGGGTGATGTAGTTGAACGCGAAGTCGAGCGGTTCCAGTTCCATCGACGTCGCGAACCGGTCGTACCAGGCCGCCGAGGTGTTCGCCGCATCGACGATCTTCCTGGCGATCGGCTTGCGTTCAGCGTCATAGGCTGAAAGCCCCGCCTCCAGCGTCTCGTGATCGCGAACGCAACGCACCAGCGCGATGGCGTCCTCCATCGCCAGCCGGGTGCCCGACCCGATCGAGAAATGCGCGGTGTGGACGGCATCGCCCAGCAGCACGCGGTTTCCCGCCACCCAGGTGTCGCACCACAGCTTCGGGAAGCGTCGCCAGATCGAGCGGTTGACGACGAGCGGCGCGCCCTGAAGCGCGTCGGCGAAGACGGTTTCGCAGGCCCGCGCCGACGCCTCCTCGTCCATGTCCTTGAAGCCGTAGGCCTCGAACGTCTCGGCGTCGCACTCGACGATGAAGGTGCTCATGTCGCGCTGATAGCGATAGTGGTGCGCGTTCATGGTGCCGCGGTCGGTCTGCACGAACGTCTGCGTCAGCGTATCGAAGGGGCGCGGCGTGCCGAACCAGGCAAAGCGGTTGTCGAAATATTCGAGCGTCGTGCCGAAAGCCGCCTCGTCGGAGGTCCGCACCAGCGAGTTGAGACCGTCGGCGCCGACGATAAGGTCGCCGGTCAGCTCGTCGACGGAGTTGACGGTGTGGTCGAAATGAAGCTCGACGCCCTCGGCCCTGGCACGCTCCTGCAACAGCTGCAGCATCTCCAGCCGCCCGATCGCGGCAAAGCCGATCCCGTCAATGGTGATCTTCTCGCCCTTGTGGACCAGCGTCATGTTGCTCCACCGCTCCATGCGCGGCGTCACCAGGTCGTGGGTTTCAGGGTCGTCGGCCTTCAGGAAGTCGAGCGCCCGGTCCGAGAACACGATGCCGAAGCCGAAGGTCGCGTCGGGCGCATTCTGTTCCAGCACGCGGACACGCGCCTGCGGCATCGCCTTCTTGAACAGCATCGCCGTGTACAGGCCGGACGGGCCGCCGCCAAGAACGTCGATGGTGGATAGCTGGGCCAACGATCTCTCCCTATCATGTCTTTCTTGTTTGTCCGGGACCGTAGTCAACGATTCCAGATTATGCAATGAGTTTTACAGAACGGAAATACGAGGCGCTTTGGAATGGCATTCGAAACGACCATCGAGATTTCTTTCGGCGATTGCGACCCGGCCGGAATCATCTTCTATCCCAACTATTTCCGCTGGTTCGACGCGGCGTTTCAGGCCTTCCTGAAGACCCGGGAGCTCGATCAGCACTCGCTCAGGGAGACGCTCGGAACGATTGGAACCGGTCTTATCGATGTCGGCGCCAGCTTCCGCGCGCCGGCAAGCTTCGGCGACACGATGACGCTCCGGATAACGGGCATCGAGTGGACCGACAGGACGTTCCGCATCACCTACGAAGGCCGCATCGGCGAGCGGGTCATCGTTGAGGGCTTCGAGCTGAGGGGCGTGTTCGTCAAGGACGGCGACCGGCTGAAGGCGGCCCCGGTCGCGCCCCTCAAGGACCTGGTGGGAGATCTGGCGGCATGACGGCCGACCCGACGCCGCACGTTGAAGTCAGCGGCAATGTCACCGGGCGCCCCCGCGAGACCGCCGGCGGCATCCAGTCGCTCGACGCGGCCCTCTGGGTGCTGACCACGATGGCACGGCTCGACGGCGCCGTCGGCCTGTCGGACCTGGCGCGCGCCTGCGGCATGCCGGCCAGCAAGACACACCGCTATCTCGCCTCCTTCATCAACGCCGGCCTGGTGCGCCAGAACGGCCGTTCGGGCACCTACGATCTGGGCCCCGGCGCCATCGAGATCGGCCTGGCCGCGATCAACCGGCACGATTTCGTCAATTCCGTCGCCGACCGGTTCTCGGAGTTGACGGAGGAAACCGGGCTGACCGGGCTGTTGTGCGTGTGGGGCAATTCGGGCCCGACGGTGGTGCGCTGGATCCGCGCGGCGAACTTCATCGTCACCTCGCTCGGCCTGGGCTCCACCCTGCCGCTGCTGTCGTCGGCAACCGGCCGCGTCTTCTTCGCCTGGCTGCCGGAGACCATCACCGAAAAGCTGATGCACGAGGAGTTGAAACGCGCCAGGGCGAGCGGCCGCGTGATCGGCGAGGCAGGCTCCGGCGTGAAAGGTGCCCGCGCGCTGGCCGCCAGGGTGCGCGAGGCCGGCTACGCCACGGTCGACGGGCGCTTCATTCCGGGCCTCGTTGCCGCGTCGGCTCCGATCCTCGACTGGCAGGACGAGGCGCAGGCCGTCGTCACGCTGATCGGCACCAACCCGAAGGACATCGAACCCGGCTCGCCGGCCATCGCTGCGCTGACGCGGTTTTGCGCCGAACACTCGGTGCCGGACCGTGGCTGATCGCAGGCCGCGGATCGGTCATTGCAAAAATATCGATATTTGATACCAATATCGCGAAAACACACGAAACCGCCCGGACCATGCCGGGTTACGGGAGGACCCGGATGACGCTCAGCCTGGATAATCTGCGGTATGTCCGCATCGGCACCGCCGATCTGGCCGCCGCGGCCCGGTTCGCCGGAGAAACGCTCGGCCTCCAGGCCAATGGCGTGAGCGACAAGATCGCCTATTTCCGCTCCGATTCGCGCGATTATTCGCTGTGCTTTTTCGAGGGAAAGCGCGAAGACACCGCCGTTGCCTTCGAAATTCATCTGGCCGGCGATCTTGATCAGGCCTTCGACGACCTCACCGCCGCCGGATTTGCCCCGCGTCGGGGAACCGACGAGGAAGCCGAGGAACGGCGGGTGAAATCCTTTATCGTCTTCCGGTCGAAATCGGGCGCCGCAATCGAGATCGTCCACCGCCCGCTGTCGTCGGGCTGGCGTTTTCACGCCACCCGCGATGCCGGCATCACCGGCCTGCAGCATGTCGGCTTCCGGTCGGACCGGATCGCCGAGGATCAGGCGATGTGGACTGACGTGCTCGGCGCCCGCGTCAGCGACTGGGTGGGCGATGCCGCCTTCCTGCGCATCGACGACCTGCACCACCGGGTAGCCCTCTATCCCTCAAGTCCGAGCGGACTTTTCGAGGTCGGCTTCGCGGTCGAGGAACTCGACCAGATCATGCAGAATTTTTACTACATGCGTGGCCGTCAGGTGCGCATTTTGCGCGGCCCGGGCCGCGATCCCGCCTCCGGCCAGATCTTCCTGTCGGTCGCGGGTCCCGACGGCATCCTGTTCACACTCAGCACCGAGATGGAGCGCGTCGACGAGGATCGCCTCGCCCGCCAGTATCCTTTTCAGCCCGCCTCCTTCTGCGGCTGGGGGACGGTTTCCGAGCTCCCCGAATTCGCCGGATCACCCGCGTGACAGCGTCCGAGGACCTCCAGGTTCTGGTCCGCAAGGCGGCCCGCGCACTCGGCCGGCACGGACTGGTGCACGCCTACGGCCATTGCTCGGCCCGCATCGATGCGGAGTCGTTCCTGGTCTGCGCGCCGAAACCCATGGGCATGATCCAGCCCGGCGAGGCTGGCACGATCGTCCCGGTTTACGGGCCGCTGCCGGACGGCGTTCTCGGCGAGGTGCGCATCCACCAGCAAATCTACAAGCGCCGGCCCGAAGTCGGCGGCATCGTTCGCTCGATGCCGCCAAAGGCGATGTCGCTCGGCACGCTCCGCCTGACCCCGAAGGCCCGCCACGGCTTCGGCTCCTATTTCGCGCCAGAGGTTCCGCTCTGGGACGACCCGCTGCTGCTGCGCACCGACGAGCAGGCAGTTGCGCTGGGGTTACAAATGGGCGAAGCCAAAGCAATTCTGATGCGCGGTAACGGCGCCGTCGTCGCGGCCGACGATCTGATGCAGGCCGTCGTGCTCACCTGGTACCTGGAAGACGCCTGCCGTGTGGAAATGGACGCCTTGAGTCTCGCCGGTCACGGCGACCCGGCGATCTTCACCGAAGACCAGGTCAAGATCCGTGCCACCGGCGCCGGCCGCATCTTCGAACGGATGTGGGAATACCTGACCGAAGGTGATTCGGAATAGTCAGAGTCCGGTCTAAGCCTTTACCAGGCTTGCCGTTTCGCCATCCGCGCCAGCGCCCGAATCCACGCCTTCCCGGTCGGCGTAGAGTTTCACCAGCCCCGTGACCGTGTTGTCGATGTGCCGGCACGAGGCTTCGACCGCCGCCTCGACATCGCGCGCCAGCACCGCATCGAGAATCTCGCGGTGCTCGCGCTGGACGTCGCGCAGCCGCCCCATCTGCCGCTTCGACAGCCTCCGGTAGCGCTCGTGCTGATCGTACACAAGGCTTCTAAGTCTTTGAAGCCACGGGGAATTCGCCGCCGAGACGATCGCGTCGTGGAATTCGCGGTTGCGTTTTTCCCACTCGGTGAAATCGGCCTCTCCCTCGGCCATTCGGGTCTCGGCCTTCTCCAGCCGATAGAACGCGCTGACGATCGCCGCTTCCCAGGCTTCGTCGCCGTTCTGGATCGCGATCCGCACCGCCTCGCCTTCCAGAAGCTTGCGGATCCGCGATACGTCCTTCAATTCGTCCAGCGAAATCGGCGCGACCCGGAACCCCCGCTGCCCTTCGAGCACGACGAGTCCCTCGGACGTCAGCCGGGACAGCGCCTCGCGCAACGGGCTCGCGCCGATCTCCAGCATGTCGCGCAGATGCTCGACGCGCAGTTTCATGCCCGGCGCGAGCTCGCCGCTCAGGATCTTCTCGCGCAATTGCAGATGGGCTCGGTCGGCTTGTGTCTTCGGTGTCATTCTTGTCCGCCGCGGGCGTTTCTTGGTCTCTGGGGCGAACTCAACCATGAGGGGCCCCGAGTCGATTTTGGACAGTTTATCGATATTTTCAACCCGACGCGAATCCCTCGCTGAGAAGCAGGAATTTCATAACCCTTTGAAATCATAATACGAATTTTGATTTCCGGTTATCGTGCCATACGACCGTTGCAAAAAATATCGATAAAAATTACTTCTCACGATATTATCCTTGCGCCGTTCCGGAGGCTTCCCTAGGATGCCGGACTGAACGACGACACCAGAATGAACAGCGGGCGCCAAGCCCGCGGCACACATCCAATCTGATCGCGGGAGGGCCGCCGGACATGATCGAGCTCAAGGACATCCGCTACGCCCGGCTGGGAACGGCGGATCTCGAGGACGCCATCTCGTTTGCGACCGACTTCCTGGGCCTGGAAGTGTCGGAGCGGACCGGCAAGTCGGTCTATTTCAAGTCCGACGACCGCGACCACACCCTGTGCTACTTCGAGGGCGACCCGGCCGACCAGACCGTCGCCTTCGAACTGCGCGACCGCAGCGAACTGCAGGAAGCAGCCACCACTCTGGAAGGACTCGGCCACAAGGTCGAGGCCGGCACGGCGGAGGAATGCGAACTGCGCAAGGTGCGCGAGTTCATCCGCTTTCGTGATCCCACCGGCAACAGGATCGAGCTCGTCATTCGCCCGTTCCACTCCGGCCGGCGCTATCACGGCACCCGCGACGCCGGCGTCACCGGCTTCTCCCATGTCGGCCTGTGCACCACGAATGCTGCCCGCGACGAACTGTTCTGGACGCAGGTCTGCAACGCCCAGGTCAGCGACCGGATCGGCGATGCGCCGCTGCTGCGCATCGACGAGATCCACCACACCATCGCGCTGTTTCCGACCAACCGGGCGGGCATCCAGCACATCAACCACCAGGTCGAGACCAACGACGATATCCAGCGCTCGCACGCCTTCCTGACCGAGCGCGGCATTCCGATAGTCTTCGGGCCGGGCCGGCACCCGACGTCCTCGGCCAAGTTCCTCTACTTCGAGGGGCCCGACCAGATGGTCTTCGAATATTCCTCCGGCGTCAGCCACATCGCCGACGAGCCCGGCTTCCGCGAACGCCAGTTCCCGTTCCGGCCGGACGGCTTCTGCAAGTGGGGCTCGAAGCCGGAAATCCGCGAGTTCAGCTAGACCCCGATTTTAACGGGCGGAACCGACTGACGTCCCGGATCCATCACACACCGATAACGACGGGCAGAACGCCCGCCAGCGTAAGGGTTGCGCCGGGCATGAGCCTCGCAACGCATAACGGCGAAGAGATGAGTGGCCAGCGAAGCGAACATGCCGTTCCCAGTAACGCGGAAACGGCCGTCCAGCGCGGAATTCTGTTTCGCCTGAGCGCCGCGATCGCCACCGGCGAGGCTGTCGCCGCAGGCCTTGCCGCCGCCACCACATTCAGCCTCCTCGTCGTCAACATCGTCACCCGCTCGCTCGGCAACGCCGTCTACTGGACCGACGAGGCCGCGATCCTCGCCATGGTGTGGATGGCCTTCCTCGCCGCCTCGCTGACGATCCATTACCGCTCCCACATCGCCGTCACGCTGGTGACCGACATGCTGCGCCCCCGCGCGCGGCTCGTCTTCGCCATCCTCGTCGACACGATCATGCTGACGCTGATGATCGTCATCGGCATCCTCGTCTGGAACTGGTTCGATCCGGTCGGTCTTTACCTGGCCGACTGGGACATTACCGCCTTCGCCAGCACGACCTTCAACTTCATGTACGAGGAGCCGACCATGACGATCGGCATCCAGAAGGCCTGGTTCTGGCTGATCATGCCCTGGTTCGTGATCGCCGCCTCGATCCATTGCCTGTCCAACCTCGCAGGCAGCGTCGGTGAGTTTCGCGCGTCGGGGAGGCCGGCATGACGGTCGCCCTGTCGTTTGCCGCATTGCTCGCGATCGGTGTCCCGATCGCCTTCGTCCTCGCCGCCACCGCCCTGATCTACATTCTGGTCAGCGGTAACGAGGTGCTGCTGCTTTCGTACCCGCAGCAGCTGTTCGGCGGCCTCGAAAACTACGGCCTTCTGGCCCTGCCGCTGTTCATTTTGCTCGGCGAATTCATGAACGAGGGCGGCATCGCGCGGCGCCTGATGGCGATGGCGCTCGCTTTCATCGGCTCGGTGCGCGGCGGCCTCGCCTACGTCAATCTGATCGCCAATATGATGATGGCCTCGATCCTCGGATCGACGGTCGCCCAGATCACCATCATGTCGCGCATGGCGGTTCCGGAGATGGAGCGCGCCGGCTATCCCCGAGACGTCGCCGTCGCGATTACCGCGGCCGGCGGCCTGCTGTCGCCGATCATCCCGCCCTCGATGCTGTTCGTCATTTTCGGCGTCATCGCGCAGATCTCGATTGGCGACCTGTTCATCGCCGGCATCGTTCCGGGCCTGCTGCTGTCCGGCGCGTTCCTGCTGGTCATCGCCTGGCTCGGCCATCGCCACGCGTTTCCGAAAAACGAGCGCATGAGCCGCAGGGAACGCCTGTCCGCCGTCATGGACGGCATGCCCGCCGGCATCATTCCGCTCACCATCGTCGGCTCCATCCTCGGCGGTATCGCGACGCCGACGGAAGCCGCGGCGCTGGCCGGTCTGGCGGCTATCGCGCTGGGGCGCTTCTACTACAGGGAACTGAAGTTCCGGCAGCTCGGCCCGGCCTTCGTGCGGGCCGCCCGCAACTCCGCCATCGTGCTGATCCTGATCGCCACCGCGCAGGTGTTCAGCTGGGTCATCACGTTCGAGAACCTGCCCGCGCTGGTGGCCGCCTGGATCCAGTCTGTGACAGGCTCGGCGACCGGCTTCCTGCTGCTGGTGAATTTCTGCCTGATCTTCGTCGGCATGATCATTGACCCGATCCCGGCGCTGATCGTGATCGTGCCCGTTCTTCTCCCCGTCGCCACCGACGTCTACGGCATCAACCCGTTCCACTTCGGCGTCGTCATCTGCCTCAACCTGGTGCTCGGCCTGATGACGCCGCCGGTCGGCTCGGCGCTGTTCACCGCCGCCGTCATGAGCAATGTCCGCGCCGAGCGCATCGCCCGCGTCGTGATGCCGTTCCTGGTGATCATGGCCGGCGTCCTGGTCTTGCTCATCGTCTTCCCCGTACTCGTCACAGGCGTGCTGTGATGGACGCGCGAGAAATACCCGAGGGCGGCCGGATCGCGGTTCTCGGCGGCGGAACGATCGGCCTCGGCTGGGCTGCGACCTACGCTGCCGCCGGCTACCGGGTGGCCGTCGCCGACCCGGACCCGGACACGCAAGAGCGCCTGTCGGACACCTTCTGGGAGGCCCTTCCGGTCATCGAGCGCGTCGGGGTGCGCAGCGCCGCCATTGCCGAGCCGGTATGGCAAGCCGACTTAGACGACGCCTGCGCCGGTGCCGACTTCATCCAGGAAGCTCTCCCGGAACGGTTGTCGCTGAAGCGCGAGGCCTTCGCGCGGATCGAGCCGGCGATCGGGCCCGACGTGATCATCGCGTCGTCATCTTCCGGCCTGTCGCCGACCGACATGCAGTGCGGCCTCGAACACCCCGAACGCCTGCTCATCGCGCACCCCTGCAACCCGCCCTACCTGATGCCGGTGGTCGAGCTGGTCGGCGGCGAGGCGACGGCCGCAGCCGCGCTCGATACGGCCGCGCACTTTTACGAAAGTCTCGGCAAACGGGTGCTTCGCCTGAAGCGCGAGGCGCCCGGCCATCTGGTCAACCGCCTGCAGGCGGCGCTCTGGCGCGAGGCCGTGCATATGGCGAGCGAAGGCTACGCCAGCGTCGCCGACATCGAGGCCGCCGTCACCGAAGGCCTCGGCGCGCGCTGGGCCGTCTGCGGGCCGACCGCGATCTTTCATCTCGCCGGCGGCGACGGCGGGCTTGGCAAGTTCTTCGACGACCTCGGCCCCGAGGTCGAGCGCTGGTGGGCCGATCTTGGCGCACCGGTCCTGAGCGAAACGGTGCGCCGGTCGCTCATCGATGGAATCGAGGAGGCAACCGGCGGAACTCCCGTCGAAACCCTGGCGAAGCGCCGCGACAGGCACGTCGCCGACATGATCGCCGCCAAGCGCGGCCTGACGAAACTGCAAACCGAAAATCAAATCCAAAACCTACCGGAGGAATCATGATCTATTTGAAGAAAGCCTTAGGCGCGCTCGCCATCGCAGCCGCTCTCATCCCCGCCGCCGCCTCGGCCAAGGACTACCGTCTCGGCCTCATCACCCCGCCGCCGCACCAGTGGACCAAGACGGCGCAGGCCTTCTCCGACGTTATCGCCGAGAAGACCGACGGCCGCGTCAAGATCCTGATCTTCCCGAGCGGCCAGCTCGGCAATGAATCCCAGATGCTGCAGCAGATGCAGACCGGCGCGCTCGACTTCGCCTTCCTGACGGTCGGTGAAATGGTCAATAGGCGCGCCGACTACGGTGCGCTGCTGGCACCCTATCTGGTCAAGGATTCCGCCGGCGCCAAGGCGATCCTCACCGGACCGACCGCGCAGGGTCTTCTGGCGGACCTCAAGTCGCTCGGCCTCGTCGGCCTCGGCTGGGGCATGGCGGGCCTGCGCCAGGTCGTCATGGCGAACGACGTCAGCACCGTCGACGACCTGAAGGGACGCAAGGTTCGCATCATCCCGATCCAGACAGAGCGCGATTTCTGGACGATGGTTGGCGCCGCACCGACGCCGATGCCGCTTCCCGCGGTCTACGACGCCTTCGCCAACGGCCAGGTCGACGGCATGCAGATCGACTTCGAGGGCACTTGGAATTCCCGCTACGTCGATCACGCCGGAACCATCATCGAGTCGAGCCACATGATGCTGCCGATGGCGGCCGTCGCCTCCGCCCGCGTCTGGCCGACGATTTCCGAGGAAGACCGCAAGACCATCGAGGCCGAGCTGCCCGGATTCCTGGAAAAGATGCTCGACAACTACGAGCAGATTGAAGCCGAGTATCTGGAGAAACTGAAGGGCACCGACGTCAAGGTGATCAAGGCCGACCGGGAATGGTTCGGCCCGGCCGTCGACCAGTGGTACGAGGAATGGCACAAGAAGTCGCCGCTTCTGGAGAAACTCGAGGCCGAAGCCGGCAATCTCTGAGTTTCATGAAGGCGGCCCCCGGATCATCGGGGGCCGCAACTCTAATATGTTTGTTTCTTTGCCGGCATCGACACAGAACTGTGAGGACTAAATGACCAATCGGCGCGTTAACAACTTCATCGATGGCGGCTACGTAACCGATGCCGAACGCGACACGTTCGAGAACCGGAGCCCCGTCGACGGCAGTCTCGTCAGCCATATCGACCTGGCGACCAAAGACGATGTCGATCGCGCCGTCTCCGCCGCGCGCGCCGCGATGAAGGGCCCGTGGGGCAAGATGTCCCTCGATGAGCGCTGCAAGCTCCTGCATAAGATCGCCGACCGCATCAACGAGCGCTTCGACGAGTTTCTCGAAGCCGAGATCCGCGACACGGGCAAGCCGACGACCCTGGCCAGCCACATCGACATCCCGCGCGGCGCGGCCAACTTCCGCATCTTCGCCGACGCGGTGAAGAACGCCTCGACCGAAACCTTCGTGCAGGACACAGCCGACGGCGGCCAGGCGTTGAACTACTCGATCCGCAAGCCCAAGGGCGTCATCGGCGTCGTCTGCCCGTGGAACCTGCCGCTGCTGCTGATGACCTGGAAGGTGGGCCCGGCGCTCGCCTGCGGCAATACGGTGGTGGTGAAGCCCTCGGAAGAAACGCCGACGACCGCGACCCTGCTCGGCGAGGTAATGAACGAAGTCGGCGTGCCGGCCGGCGTCTACAATGTCGTCAACGGCTTCGGCCCGGATTCGGCCGGCCAGTGGCTGACCGAACACCCCGGTGTCGATGCCGTGACCTTCACCGGCGAGACCCGCACCGGCACCGCCATCATGTCGGCTGCCGCCCGCAACATCGCCGACGTCTCCTTCGAGCTCGGCGGCAAGAACCCCGGCCTGATCTTCGCCGACTGCGACCTGGAAACCGCGGTGAACGAGACCGCCCGCGCGGTCTTCGCCAATTGCGGCCAGGTCTGCCTGCAGACGGAGCGTCTCTACGTCGAGCGATCGATTTTCGATGCCTTCGTCGAAGGCCTGAAAGCCAAGGCCGAAGCCTATGTGCCCGGCGATCCGTTCGACACGAAGACGACGATCGGCCCGCTGATCAGCCTGGAGCACCGCCAGAAGGTCACGTCCTACTTCGACAAGGCCAAGGCGGAGGGTGCGACCGTCGTCACCGGCGGCGAGATCTACGACATGCCCGGCGACTACGCCAAGGGCGCATGGGTACGCCCGACCATCTGGACCGGCCTGTCGGAAGACTCGACCCCGGTGCGCGAGGAGATCTTCGGCCCGGTCTGCCACATCCAGCCCTTCGACGAAGAGGATCAGGCGATCGCCATGGCCAACGATTCCACCTATGGCCTGGCTTCGATGGTCTGGACGCAGAACCTGTCGCGCGCCCACCGCGTGGCGGCCTCCGTCGACGCCGGCATCTGCTGGGTCAACAGCTGGTTCCTGCGCGACCTGCGCACGCCCTTCGGCGGCTCGAAGCGCTCCGGCATCGGCCGCGAGGGCGGCCTGCATTCGCTTGAATTCTATACCGAGCTGCGTAACGTCTGCGTCCGGCTCTGATCAAACGGGCCCCGATTAAAAGACTGGAAGGAACGAGAAAATGCTGTCCGAAGCCGACCGCCAGAAAGCCGCAGACCAGCTCGTGGAAGCCGAGCGCACGCGCACCCCGGTGCAGCAGCTGTCGACCACCTGGCCGGACATCTCCATCGAGGACGCCTACGCGATCCAGAACGAGGTGGCGGCGCGCCGCATGAAGGCCGGCGCGAAGCTGATCGGCCACAAGATCGGCCTGACCTCGAAGGCGATGCAGCGTTCCTCGATGATCGAGGAACCCGACTACGGCCATCTGTTCGACGACATGATGCTGGCCGACGGTGCCAAGGTGAAGCACGCCGACTACTGCGTGCCGCGCGTCGAGCTGGAGCTTGCCTTCGTCCTGGCCAAGCCGCTGAAGGGGCCCGGCGTCGGCCTGCTCGACGTGCTGCGGGCAACCGAATACGTGGTGCCGTCCATCGAGATCATCGACGCGCGCGTGCAGAATCCGCGCAAGATCTTCGACACCGTCTCCGACAACGGCGCCGCTGCCGGCATCGTCATCGGCGGCAAACCGGTCGGCCCGATGGATGTCGACCTGCGCTGGGTCGGGGGCATCATGTACCGCAACTCGGAGATCGAGGAGACGGGCATCGCCGCCGGCGTTCTTGGCCATCCCGCGCTCGGCATCGCCTGGCTCGCCAACAAGCTGGCGCCTTTCGACGTGACGCTGGAGCCCGGCCACATCATGCTATCGGGTTCGTTCATCCGCCCCGTCTGGGCCGACAAGGGCGACACCCTGCACGCCGATTTCGGAGAGCTCGGCGACGTTGCCATCCAGTTCGTCTGAGCAGGCGCGTGTTACCTAGCGGCGATAACACCCGGTCAGCTCGGCGGTCTCGATTTCCAGCGGCAGCGCCAGCCGCTGTATCTCGACGCAATCGGCATCCGGTGAAGCCGGCGCGAGCAGGCCGCTCAGCGCGCTGAGGCGGAAGCAGTAGCGGTGCGGCTTGCGGGTGCGCGGCGGACACGGACCGCGATAGCCGCGCACCCGGAAATCGTTGATCGCCTGGGCAAAATCGGACGACTTGCCGTTCAGGCCGTAGCCGTCCTCGAGACCGGTCCGGCCGGCGGGAATATTGTACGCCGCCCAGTGATGGAACGCTCCGCCGGGCGCGTCCGGATCGTCG
>CAJQNW010000202.1 GCA_905479765.1 uncultured Tepidamorphus sp.
CGTTTACTGGACGGAAAAATAATGCTCGGCGCCGGGCCTTCCCGACAGGTCCGGCACCGTGCTCTTCAAGACCTTGAGGGGGAGACATGATTGTTTCGAAGGCCTATGTCGCGACCGGGGTCGCGAGCAAATACCTGATCCAGCTCTGCAAGCACTTCGGCCACAAGGTCGCGGTCGACTACGATGAGAGCCGGGGGCGCGTCGACTTTCCGTTCGGGACCTGCCGTCTCACCGCTGACGAAGCGGGCCTGTCGATCGACTGCGAGACGCCCGACCACTCGACCACGGAGCGGATACGCAATGTCGTGTCAGACCACCTGGAGCGCTTCGCCTGGCGGGAAAAGCCGACTGTCGAATGGGCGGACAGCGGTTCCGGCGAATAGCCGGGGCGTGTCGGCCTGCGTGCTTCTGGCGGCGCGGTATACGCGTTTACGGATGAGTTGAGCGCGGTCGCGCCGCGCGCTACGGTGGCTGGCGAGCCATGCCACGGCGGGACCAATGGACAATCGGAATTTCGAACGACAGGTCGGCGCTCTACGGACAGTCGTCACGAGCGCGGTCGGATTTCATTGTCTGTGTGAGGACGCTGACAACACCGACGGAGTACACGTCCGGTTGCTCCTTTACCGGGCGAATGTTGTCGCGGCCGGATTGGACGCGGCGCACGGTTTCATGCGCCTGTTCCCTTTGCTGCTCGACAGTTATCCCGACAGGGCCCGTGCCGTGGACGTCGTCTACGAAAAAGCCGAAGCCGTCGCGGCCACATGCGCGCGCCTCGAAGAGTCCGGTGACGGTGATCGGGATGCGGCGCTGGGCGAGGCCGGCCGAATTGACGACGAGGCCGGCCTTTATGACCGTTGCAGCGATCTCGCACTGACCATTATCGGGCTGTTCAAGGGTCTCGGGATCGCCACGTAGGGCGCCCCATCTCGCCGCACGTCCTATCGCGCAGCTATCGGCAATAGGGAAAATGGTGGGCCCGGTAGGACTCGAACCTACAACCAGACCGTTATGAGCGGTCGGCTCTAACCAATTGAGCTACGGGCCCGGGGGAACCGGAAGCCTCCTTATGGCAAGGCAATGCCGGTCGGGCAACCATGCGTTTAGCGCGCCCGAGTTGCGGTGGAAAGACCTGAAGGCGCGGCGAACCGCCCGGATCGGCCCTAGCGGCCCAGCAGATTGCGCTCGACGGTCCGAAGATGGGCGTGCATGGCCGCGTTTGCACCGTCGGGATCGCGAGACAAAAGGGCGTCGACGATCGCCTGGTGCTCGCTGCAGTAGGCTTGGCGGCGGTCTTCGGAAAACGATCGCTTCTTCATTTCGAACCACGGCGACTGGTTGCGCAGGATGCGCATGAGGTTGTGGATTTCCTTGAGGAATTCGTTGCGCGAACACGCGAAGATCGTGTGGTGGAACTCGGCGTCCCAGTGCTCGAAGGCCGGCATGTCGCTGGCGTCGCGCGCCGATTGGTGGGCGGCCTGCACGGCCGCCAGCTCACCGGAACTTGCATTGCGCGCGGCAAACGAGGCAGCTGCGGGCTCGATGAGCTGCCGGATCTCCATCATGTCGGCGGGCGAAGTACCTTCCATGCGCATCACGACGCCCGCCATGGAATCGGGTTTCGAGGAGGCCAGAAACGTGCCCCGCCCGACATGCCGGATAACGGTGCCGTCCTGCTCCAGCAGCCCCACGGCGCGGCGCACGGTATTGCGCGCCACGCCGAATTGGCTGGCAAGGTCGCGCTCCGGCGGCATGCGGCCGTCGTCGCCCCATTCGCCCGCGGAGATCCGCTGTCTCAATGCGGTCGCGATATCGTCTGCGACAAGGCGCGACATGCTGTGGTCTCTTTTTTGTGATCCAATGCTATACCAATGTTAGCGCGTACAATATCGTGCGTCCATCCCGAATTGAACGAAATACGCGCGTAAACATATTGCGATGCATCAAATTGCGATGAGATGCGATCCGTAAGAATCCGCTTGCGAGCCCTCCAGATCGGCGTTAGCGTATAAAAAAGTAAATATTGGATCAGTATTGGTCCAGGGAGGATATGCATGAAGGTCGCAACCTTTTCGGTTGCCGGCGAACGTCGTGTCGGTGTCGTCGATCTCGAGTCGGGCACTGTCGCCCCGTTCGATCTGCCGGTCGAGCGCTCGCGTGCAGGAGTTGCCGCGCTGGTCGAGCTGAACGGCTCGGACTTGCCGCGCACGCTTTCGCCGATCCCGCTGGACCGGGTCGTGTTAGAAGCGCCGATCCCCCAGCCGCGTCGCAACATCTTCTGCGTTGGCAAGAACTATCACGAGCACGCCCACGAGTTCGCCAACAGCGGTTTCGATTCGAGCGCCACGGCGGGAGCGGTTCCGAAGAACCCGATCATCTTCTCAAAGGTTCCCGAGACGGTCATCGCCAACGGCGAGACGGTCGTTATCGACAGCACCGTCTCCGAGGCGATCGACTACGAGGCGGAGCTTGCCGTGATCATCGGCAAGGGCGGCCGCGGCATCGCCAAATCCGATGTTTTCGACCACATCTGGGGCTATACGATCGTCAACGACGTGACGGCCCGCGACCTGCAGGGCAAGTACAGCCAGTGGCTGATTGGCAAGTCGCAGGACACCTTCTGCCCGATGGGTCCCTGGGCGGTCACCCGGGACGAACTTGATCTGGAGACCGCCGGCATCCGCTGCTTCGTCAACGGCGATCTGCGCCAGGACTCGAAGATCGCGCTGCTCATCTTCGATATTCCGACGATCATCTCGACACTTTCCCAGGGCATCACGCTTCAGCCGGGCGATATCATCGCCACCGGCACGCCGGCCGGCGTCGGCATCGGTTTCGATCCGCCGAAATACCTGAAATCCGGGGATACGGTGCGTGTCGAGATTGACGGCATCGGTACCCTGGAGAACCCGGTGAAGGATCGCGCGCAATGACGACGGTGTCGGTCGGACCCATTGTTGCGGAGGTCGCCGGAGACGGGTTTCCCGTCGTGATGATCCACGGGCTCGGCGGCACCTCGAACATGTTCCAGCCGCAGATGGCCGCCCTGTCGAACTACCGCACCGTGCGGATCGATCTGCCGGGCTCCGGCCGCTCGACATGCCCGCATGGGTCCTTGACGATGGAATCGATGGTTACAGCCGTCGGGGAGACCTTGAAGGGGATCGGCGTGCCCCGCGCCCATCTGGTCGGACATTCGATGGGCACGATGGTCTGCCAGTGGCTCGCCGCGAAGTCGCCCGAGCGCGTTGCTTCGCTGACCCTCTTTGGCGCGCTGGCCGAACCGCAACAGGCAACCCGCGATGGGCTTGCCAAGCGTGCCGCGCTCGCCCGTTCAGGCGGCCTGTCGGACATCGCCGACCAGATCGTCGCCGGAGCGCTGTCGGCGCATACCCGCGAGACCGCGCCGGTCACCGTGGCTTTCGTGCGGGAATCGATCACCCGGCAGGAGCCGGAAGCCTACGCGCGCACTTGCGAGGCGCTGGCCAAGGCGACGGCGGTCGATCCGCGGCGGATTGCGGCCCCGACACTGCTGATCACCGGCGACGATGACGCGGTCAATCCGCCAGGCGTCGGCCGGGAACTGGCCGACGCGATCAAGGGCGCGGCGTTCACGGGACTTGACCGCTGCGGCCATTGGGCCACCGTAGAAAACGTGAAAGCGAGCAATCAGAAGCTCGTCGATTTCCTGAGACAGGCTGACCGCTAGCCGCTGAAGCGCGGCGCAAGCGGTAACAGCCGTTGAACTGGGAGGAAGACATGACTGACGGACACTGGAACGGCAACGGCTCCGGAGACGTGCTTTTCACCAACGTCCGCGTCCTCG
Organism: uncultured Tepidamorphus sp.; assembly: GCA_905479765.1. Lineage (GTDB taxonomy): Bacteria > Pseudomonadota > Alphaproteobacteria > Rhizobiales > Tepidamorphaceae > Microbaculum. The sequence goes on from CAJQNW010000202.1 coordinate 3,827, forward strand.
ATGCGACGGGCGAATATCCCTATACCGGCGAGGTGCTGGTGCAGGGCAATCGCATCAAGCAGATCACCAAGGGCTCGTCGCGCTTTGGTTCAACCTCGTCGGCCGGCGGCGCCACCGTCATCGACGGCATGGGCGCGACCCTGATGCCCGGCTTGATTGACGCGCATCTGCATCTGTCGTGGAACAACGCACCGGGCATCGACCCCATCCAGATGATGGAGCTCGAGGAGCACATGCTCGTCACCATGGAGATGGCGAAGCTCGTGCTCGATGCGGGCTTTACCGCGGGCAGGGGGGCGGCGGCGGCCAAGCCGCGCCTCGATGTCGTCGCCAAGCGGTTCATCAACGAAGGGCGGTTCCCCGGCCCCCGTTATCTGGCCGCCGGACCGGAAATCACCACGGTCGGTGGCCTGGGTGACGCGGCACCTTCGCATATCCCGCACGAAGGCCTGAACCTCGGGCTGGTCGTCTCCGGTCCAGAGGAAATCCGCCGTACGGTGCGCCAACTGATCAAATACGGCGTCGACTCCATCAAGCTCAACCTGTCTGGCGAATCCATCACTGGCATGGGCGCGGAAGAAACGCCGATGTCGGAGGAAGAAGTTGCGATGGCCGCCCAGGAGGCGCGCTGCCGCAACAAGGTGCTGTCCGCCCATGCCCGCTCGTCCGGGTCCGTCAAGCAGTGCATTCGCCACGGCATCCAGAACATCTATCATGCGTCGTTTGCCGACGAGGAATCGCTCGACATGCTCGAGGCGGTCAAGGACAAGCATTTCGTGGCGCCGGGCATTGCCTGGCTCATCAACACCGCCCGCCACGCCGAGGAATGGGGCATCAAGCCCGGCTCGCCGATGTCGCTCGAATACGAGCGTGAGCTCGAAATGTGCATCGACACCATGAAGAAGATGCACCGGCGCGGCATCCGTATTTGCATCGGCGGCGACTACGGCTTTGCCTGGACCCCGCAGGGTACCAACGCCAAGGACGTCCAGACTTTCGTCGAGATGTTGGGGTTCTCGCCGATGGAGGCGATCCTTGCGTCCACGAAATACGGCGGCGAGATCATGAACATGGGCGACGAACTGGGCATGATCAAGGAAGGCTATCTCGCCGACCTGCTGCTGGTCGATGGCGATCCGATCGCCGATGTCCGCATTCTGCAGGACAAGAACCGGCTGCTGGCCATCATGAAGGACGGCAAGTTCCACAAGGCGCCCCGCATGAACGAACAGCGACGCCGGCTGACCGCATGAGCAGCATCGGGCAG
>CAJQNW010000203.1 GCA_905479765.1 uncultured Tepidamorphus sp.
AGCAGCCAATAGGACAACGTTGCCATCTGGCCCGTGAGGAACATCACGCCGGTCAGCACCAGCAGCGCGCCCATGGTCTTCTCGACCTTGTCCATATGCGCACGAAAGCGGCGCATCAGCGTCATGAACGGGCCGGCGAACAGCGAGGCCAGCAGGAACGGCAGGCCGATCCCGAGCGAATAGACCGCCAGCAGTGCGGCGCCCGAAGCTACGGTGTCCTCGGTTCCGGCAACGAACAGGATCGCGGCCAGCACCGGACCGACGCAGGGCGTCCAGCCGAAGGCGAAGGCCACGCCGATGAAATACGCACCGACCAGTCCGGCAGGACGGCGCTCGACGTGGACCCGCGCCTCGCGATAGAGCAGCCCGATGCGGAAGACGCCGAGGAAATGCAGGCCCATCACGATGATGATGGCGCCCGCGATATAGCCGAAGATGTCGAGATAACTCATCACCACCCGGCCGATCATCGACGCGCTGGCGCCGAGCACGACGAAAACCGTCGTGAAGCCGAGGACGAAGGCGAGCGACGCCAGGAAGATACGAAGGCGGGGCACGCGTACTTCGCCATCGTCTCCGGTCAGCTGATCGAGCGTCACGCCGGCCAGGAAACACAGGTATGGCGGCACCAGAGGCAGCACGCAGGGCGATATGAACGACAGGAGGCCCGCGGCGAAGGCACCCCAGATAGTGACGTCGAGACCCATTAACCTGCTCCTGAGGTACCGGTGCGGAGGCTCGCAACCGTTTGCCGGGCTGTTATATACTGCCCCTGAACCGAATAAGGGAGGGCGGCACGCCGCCTCAACGGCCAATGTTGCTACGGATCGTCACATTCGCTCTCGCGCTCGTGATCACGGCGCCTGCATATGCCGCCGAACTCCTGATGTTCGAGGAGGATGGCTGTGTCTGGTGCGCACGCTGGAACGCCGAGGTCGCCCCAGGCTATGCCGATAGCCCGCAGGGCCGCTTCGCCCCGCTGAAGCGCTACGATTTGCGCCGGGATCCGCTTCCGGACGATCTGGAACTGAAAGGGCGTGTGCGCTATACGCCGACGTTCGTTCTGATCGACGGAAACCGCGAAATCGGACGGATCATGGGATATCCGGGCGAGAAACCGTTCTGGAAACTGCTCGACACCCTGATCGCGAGAATTGAACCCGTTGACCGCCCGCCGCTTGATTCCGCAGCCCTGCCCGTGGCGAACCCTTCGAACAGCTGACTAACAGTTTCACGATCGACCGGACAACATCAATGGCTCTTTCCGCGACCAAAGACGAACTCTTCACCGATGGCCTCGAGCAGATGTTCAGCAGCGCAAAGCAGGCGAGCAGCCTGCTGAAATCGCTCGCGCACGAGAACCGCCTGCTGATCCTGTGCATTTTGTCCGGTGGCGAAAAGTCCGTCACCGAGCTCGAGGAAAAACTGTCGCTGCGCCAACCGAACATTTCTCAACAGCTCTCCCGGCTGCGCGTCGAGGGGCTGGTCGACACGCGCCGCGACGGCAAGGCGATCTACTACCGGCTGGCGAGCGACGAGGTGCAACGGGTAATCGAGGTCCTATACGACATCTACTGCAATGTCCCTGACCGGGTCTGAGTCCAGCGAAAAGCCGCCGTGCCGGCAGGGAATGTGCGTTGATTTGTCGTATTACACTCACTGCCTATGCATCCTAGATGGCAGAGACCATTGTGATACTTTTCGGGCACGAGAGATAAGCACTCCCAGTTTCCGTATCCCCCCGACACGAACCAGGAGCTTCCCATGATCAGGCGAATTGTTCTCGCCACAGCAGCCGTTGCCGCCCTTTCCCTGCCGGTCCATGCGGAGGGCGACGCGGAAAAAGGCGAGACCGTATTCAAGAAATGCCGCGCCTGCCATGCCGTCGGCGAGGGCGCCAAAAACAAGGTCGGACCGGCCCTTAACGGCGTCGTCGGCCGCACCGCCGGCACCGCACCGGATTTCAAGTACTCCAAGGCCATGATCGAAGCCGGTGAAGGCGGAATGGTCTGGACCAACGATACGCTCGCCCAGTATCTAACCGATCCCAGGGGATTCATCCCGAAGAACAAGATGGCGTTTGCCGGCCTCAAGAAGGACGAGGACGTCCAGAACGTAATCGCCTATCTGGATCAGTTCTCGGAGTAAGCGACGCGCCGGATTTCTGCTCCGGGCAGATTCAACCAGGCGCCGCGGTCTCGTGGCGCCTTTTCTATCGGTTCAGCCACATCAGCGCCGTCCGCCAGACACCGTGGCGCCCGCCAAAACGGGTTCGCCGGACCCCTTAACGTGACTGCGACGCCCTTTGGTGTCGCCGTTATCGCCGGAAGGCAGCCCCATGATCGCGGCGCCCATGGCGGCGCTGCCGAGCGTGATGATGAAGCCGATCATCAGCATGGCAATGGCAACGACTGGATCGCGATCCTGCATGATCAGCCGGCCGAGGGCGTGGGCATCGGTCAGGATCAACGCGGTGACGACGAGCACTGCGACGGCCGAGCCGATCGCGAGGTGAAGCGCCAGAAACCGCAACAGCGACGGTGACTGGCTTTTCACTACCCGATCGCTTGGGATTTCGGCGGTCATCCGGGCCTCTTCGATTTTTGCAAGAGATGAAGCCTTATTCTGCGCCTTATTGAGGAGGCAGAGAAGGCGGCCGCTCGTCGCAGCTTGTTGCACTGCAGAAACATTGATGTTGCAATGCGGAAATATTGACGCTTTATATTTCGTGGTTATATACCGTTCAGATATATGCTCGACAAGCATATGCTCGTATGACATAGGCTCCGCCAGCCCCTCCGAAAAAGGCTCCTTCGATGAATGCCCGCACTTTATGCCTCGCAATCCTGAATTTCGGCGAAGCGACCGGCTATGAGATCCGAAAGCAGTCGATCGAAGGCGACTTCGGCTATTTCGTCGACACGAGTTTCGGCGCCATCTATCCCGCACTCACGCGACTGACCGAAGACGGCCTTGTCGAATGCCGTGACGAAGTCCAGCCAGGCAAGCCCGCACGCAAGGTCTACTCGATCACGCCGGCCGGCCGCGCAGCCTTCATTGATGCGCTGCACCAGCCCCTCGAACCCGACGTCTTCAAATCCCAATTCCTGCTGGTCTCCATGTACGCGTCCCTGGTCAGACCCGCCCACATGGCCCGTATCATCGACGAGCGCATCGAAATGATTGAGCGCAAGCTGGAGATGATGCGTGAACTGGGCTCGGAGTGCGAGGAGCCCGGCTCGTGTTGGATCATGGACTACGGCATCCATATGTACGCGGCCAGCCGTGACTACATGGCGAAAAACCGCGACGCCCTGATCGCCAGCGCCGGCACCGCGCTGGCTGCCGCCGAAGCCGCCGAATAGGCGCCGGAGACCTCAAATGCACAAATCCTATATCTGGGCAATCGTTCTGACCGTCGCGATCGGCGGCTGGCTTGCCTCCGGACAAGTGATCATCGGCGGACAGGGCGGGGCCAACCCGACCCAGGCCAACGCCACCACGCCGGACGGCACCCTGGATGTCGAAGCGGACGAAGCCGGCAACGATGCGGTGAAACCGTTCCGCGTGCGGGTCCAGACACTGGAGGCGCTCGACCGCACGGCCGTGCTCAAGGTGCGCGGCCGCACCGAAGCCGACCGGCGAGTTGTCTTGCGCGCGCAGACAGCCGGACTGGTTGAGGAGATCGCTGTCCGGAAGGGCGACCAGGTCAAATCCGGCGACGTCATCTGCCGGCTCGAGAAGGGCAGCCGCACCTCGAGCGTCCTGCGAGCCGAAGCCAGTCTCGCCCAGGCAGAACTGGATCATGAAGGCGCTACCACGCTCAAGGAAAAGGGCTACGCCGCAGAAACACGGGTGCGGACGACGAAGGCAACCATGCATGCGGCGCGCGCAGTTCTTGCCGAAGCCAAACTGGACATGGAGCGCACCAGTCTGACGGCATCGTTCGACGGGGTCGTCGATACGCTGCCAGCGAAAGTCGGTTCATTGCTCAATGTCGGGGATGTCTGCGCGGAGATCGTCGCGGCCGATCCGATGCTGGTGATCGCGCAGGTATCCGAACGCGATGTCGGACGCATCGAAACGGGCATGGCCGGCACGGCGGAGCTGGTCACCGGCGATACCGCAGAGGGCATACTGCGCTTCGTTGCGCAATCGGCCGATCAGGCAACACGAACCTTCCGTATCGAGTTGACCGTGCCGAACGCTGACGGCCGCCTGCGTGACGGCGTGACGTCTGAGATCGTGATCGCTCTGGAAACGACCCGGGCACACAAGTTCTCACCGGCGATCCTGGCGCTAAGCGATACCGGCGTGATCGGCGTGCGCGGGATCGACAACGACAACCGCGTGGTCTTCATGCCCGTAAAAATCCTCGGTAACGAGGATGGCGGCGTCTGGGTCGCGGGCCTGCCGGACTCCGTCACGGTGATCACGGTCGGGCAGGATTACGTCAAGGCCGGTGAGATCGTCGAGCCGGTGTTCGAAACCGCGGCGGCAGCAGGCAAGACTCCGCAGAACGTTACGCCCCCGGGGAACGCCAAGACTTCGGAGAACGCGCAGACGGGAACTGTCACGCAATGATGCAGGCACTCGCCGCGATCCTGGGACATACCAGGACGGTTCTGACACTGCTGGTGGCCATGG